>JAYKJB010000062.1 GCA_035285325.1 Candidatus Sericytochromatia bacterium | reverse complement strand
GGCAATGAGCTTTATCTGGCTTGTCGGGGCGCCGATGAGATTGCGGTCTTGTCCCCGGTTCCTCCGCGTTTGCTTCGCCGTTTGCCCGTTGCGCCGGGCCCCGCGGCCCTCGCCTGGATTGATTCGCGCACCTTGGCCGTGGCCTGTCTGAACACCGCTCCCGGCCGCGTGCTACTGCTCGATGCCCAGTCCGGGCGACTGATCCGGGCCGTCGAGGTGCCCGCGAACCCTGCTTCGCTGGTTTACGATGCGCGCTCCCAGCGCTTGTATGTTGGCTGTAGCGGCGCCTCGAGTGTGGCTGAGGTTGACCTGCAGCAGGGCCGTGTGCTGCGTGAGTTCAAGCTTGAAAGCCATCCGGCTGGCCTGTTGTTACTTCCCTGATCTTCCAGGGCGCCCTGCAACCCCTTTGCCGTGTTCCCGGTCCTTTCTTCTTCGAGGCGTCGTTCGCTCGACGGGCTCCTGGCACGGTGAGTCGCGGAGGGACCTGGCTCCCGGGGTTGACGCTTGTGACACCCGTCTCCGACGATTCAGCGTCAATTTCGTAGGGTGGGGGCAGGAATTGGTGCCAATTCCGCGACCGGGGGTCGCTTTGATGCGTTGGGAGTGGGCGCTTGCCCCCTGCCTTCACTGTCTGACAAGGAGTTCTACATGCCCGCCCACCGCTTGCAGGCGCAGCCCGGGCCTACCACATTTCTGCCGAGCGCGGAGGGTGGCAGCGTTGCCCCCCTGTCCGTCTACGCGGAGATGCCGTTTAGCCTGACGCCAAACCCTCGCTACCTGTATGTCGGAACCCAGCATCGCTCGGCCATTGCCAAGAGCCTGTACCTGGTGGAGCATCGCCAGGGGCTGACGGTCATTTTTGGAGATGTCGGGATGGGCAAAACCACGGTGGGGCGGCACCTGCTTCATCACTTTGTGGACTACCCTGAGAAATTCCAGGTCGCCTATCTGCCGAATCCCAGCTTCCCCTCGGAACACCAGCTGTTGGTGGCGATCTGCGCCGAATTCGGGATTGCGCCCGCCCGCAGCAAGCAGGCGACGTTGGCACGGCTCAATGACTTTTTCATCGCGCAGTACCAGGAAGGACGATTGGCCGTGCTGCTGATCGATGAGGCGCAACTGCTGAAGGGGTCGCAATTCGAGCTGTTGCGGCAATTGTTGAACTTCGAAACGGATGACCACAAGCTGGTTCAGATCGTCTTGTTTGGGCAGAACGAATTACGTGCCAAGTTGAAACCCAAGAAGGCGCTCTGCTCAAGGATCGTGACTCGCTCGACCCTTGAGCCGCTGGACCTTGCCGATACCGAAGGCATGATTCGCTTCCGATTGCAGGTGGCGGGATGCGCGCCCGACTATTTTGAGGGTGCGGCGATCGCCCGGATCTACGAGGCCTCGGGCGGGGTTCCGCGTGAAGTCAACAAGATCTGTCTGTCAGCTTTCACCCTGGCCACTTTCGCCGGCCTGCCAGGTGTCGACCTGGCGCTCGTGAATCAAGCGATCAAGGAGATCGACGCATGACGAACGCTTCACCCGTGCGCGGCAGTTTCGCCGCCATGTTCGAGGCCAGTCGCCAGCTTTCTCACGATGTGGCGCCCCGGCAGGTTCGTCTGAGTGCCATGGAACCGAATCCCCAGCAGCCACGGACGCATTTTGATGCGGCCGCGTTGGAGGAACTGGCCGAGAGTATCCGCAGCCACGGCCTGCTGCAGCCGGTGATTGTACGGCCTCATCCAGCCGGCGGTCACGGACGCTATGAAATTGTGGCGGGTGAACGTCGCTACCATGCCAGCAAGTTGGCGGGGCTTGAGAGCATTCCCGTGATCATTCGGAGCTTGGACGACAGCACGGCACGTCAGGTGGCCTTGATTGAAAACCTTCAGCGGGAGAACATCACACCGCTCGAAGAGGCTTTGGTGCTCAAGCAAATTCTGGATGAAACGGCTTGGAGTCATCGCCAGCTGGGGGAAAAGCTGGGCAAGTCCAAGACATATATCGAACAACGGGTGCGGCTGTTGCGCTATCCGCCCGATGTGCAACTGGCGTTGGGACACGCGAGCGCCAAGGACAGTGACTTCACGCCAGGACATGCCAAGGCCGTCGTGCAACTCAAGCAGGCGTCGGCTCGCGCCACCTTGATCGGGGAGATTCAGGCTCAGGGGTTGAGTGTCAGACAAGCCGAACAACGCGTGCAACGGGTAATGGCAGCCACCGCGAAGGAGTCCCAGCCCGTCACGTCTGAACCAGACAACGGACGACAGCCAGCCCCCGTTCACTGGAGGACACTGCAAACCTATCGGCTCGTGGAAGAGGCGCGTGAATCCGGTGTCGATGTGCTGGACTGGGCTGAACTCCAGGAGGCGCTCAAGCACGACCTGGGTGTGCTGCGTCGGGGCTGAATCAGAACCCTTCGGAAATCAGCAGTTCCGCCTGCAGCAGTGAATATGCGGTTTCGAGGGCTTCCAACATGCCGTCTTTGAATCCCTGACCGTAAGGGTCCTGAGCGCGCGCACCCTTGCGCAGGGCATCAGTGGGCTCGAGCAGTTGCTCGGACATGAGCGCCTCGATTTCTCCGAGCACGGCCCCCAACCCATCGCGGAGTCTGGCGAGTTCCTGGGAGACACGCCCGACATCATCGGCCAAGCGTGAAGGTCCCCGGCCCGTCAAAACCCGAAAACGGGACATGCAAGCCACTTTGTCGGTGTCCCCGTCCCCGTGGCCAGGAATGACCTCGAGGCGGGCTCGGGCCGCGTCCCCAGCTTCAGTGCGCCGCGCGTGCAGGATGAGTTCATTCAGCACATCACTGGTTGAACCACCGCGTTCGTGGGCCAGTCCCTCCAGACGCTTGATGGCATCAGGTACGAGACGGAACGTTTTCAGTTCCCGCCGCGCGCCGCTTTTCGCAGGTCGCCCGCCCGCATGCTTATTCATAATGTGCTGGGATCCTTCTGAAGACACGGCAATGATGAAGTCTGGCAATCAAGAGGGAGATGGCAATCCCTCAAAAAAAAGCGTTCGCATAGCATACAACACGCCCCTAAAATTGTGCCAAACGCACAGACAAATTTTTGGAACTTTTTTGTGTCGGGCACTCGGGTGCGGGCACACGTCTCATCGCCGGCCTTTTCAGGTCGTAGCAATCCTGCAACGCAAACCAACGGGGCGCTGAGAGCGTGACAGGTCCCTCGCGCGCGCGTATGCTGGCGGGGGTTCGGTTGTTTGAGGGGAGTGACGTCGATGCAAATCGAGATTACCTACTGCGGCGTTTGAAATTACGAGCCCGTGGCAGTCCGTGTGGCTGCCGAGGTTCGCGCATCGCTGGGCATTGAGGCTCGTCTGACTCGCGGGAGTGGGGGCGTGTTTCTGGTGACCAAAGACGGGGCCCCAGTGTTCGACAAGAAGGCTTGTCAGCGCTTCCCTGAACCTGATGAGGTGCCTGGCCTGCTTCGTTGAGTGGCAAGTTCGCCCCCGGGGCAATCAGCCAACCTTTTCCCCGGGGGCGTTCGGCGTCCACCAATGGTGGCTTCCCCACCACAGTGCCAGCACGCACGCCATCCCGAGGGCCCCGCCCAAGGGGTACCCCCCTCCGGTCAGCCCGACGTATTCGCTGGGCGCGACGAGACAGCGTAGCTGGTCCAGCGGAATGAAGAGGGCCAACCACCCCGCGTGAATGCCCGCTGCGCCCCAGAAATGCCCGAGGCGTTCTGTCAGGCGGGCCAGAAACAGACCAGCAAGCGCCAGCCCCAGCAACGGGAGCCAGGGGGGGGCTGACAGGACGTCCGCTTTGAGTACGTGAGCGACGGCGTAGAGGGCTGCGCTGACGGTGGCACTGCCCCATGCTCCCATGCCCCGGCGCAGCATTCGGTAGATGAAACCGCGGAAGAGGCATTCCTCCGAGGCGGCAAACAGGCAAGCCAGGCCAACCCAGGGCAGCACGCCAGGCCACAGGGGCTGGCTGGGGGCGGTGAGGCTCAAGAGACCTGCCTGCAGTTCAATTCCGAGCAGGCCGGCCAGCGAGAGCAGTCCCACCAAAAGCCCCACTCCAGCTTGACGGGCCCTGCCGGGTTTGAGGCTTGCGCCCAGTTCATCCCAGTTGCCTCGCTCCAGGCGGAACCAGGTCCAGGCCGCACTGCCCAGCAGCAGCACGTAACAGCCAACCACATAGGTGCCAGCCACATGCGGCGTGGCCGCTACCGCCGCCAGAGGGGCGTTCAGAATGGTGGTCACGAACCCGGCCCAGCAGAGGCCCCACGCGACGATGGCGAGGGCGGTCCCTGCAAACCAGACAGCCAACCGACGAGGAGGAGTTTGTTGTTGGTAGTGGGCCCGAAGTGCGGGCCCCCAGGCAGATTGGCTCATCCGTCGGCGACTCCCGTGCCGGGTCGATGATAGGGCCCGTGGGGCCGCGCGTGCAAGGACCGCGTGCCGCAGTGGTACATGAGGGTCAGAGCCCCGAAGTTCGGCGGCAGCGAATGAACCAGGAGGAGCCCGCGATGCAATCACCCCGCGAGGTCGCCGGCTCGCCCATCTCAGACCCGGTCTATCGCTTCCCCTGGCAGACACTCGAGTCGATTGTGGAGGGGCGTTCCGTCATTGACCTGGATGGGCTGAGGGTCAGCACGCGAGAGGCCGCCTGCGAATTCTTGCGCGCTTATGGCCTGGACCCCGATGAGCCGACCGATCAGGTCGAGTTGGTTCAGATTGCGGCTCAAACCAAGCATTTCATCGAGGATGTGCTATTGCCTTGGCGTGGGCTGGAGCGCCTGCCCGTCGACTTTCCGCAACAATTTGGCGACCTGTTGTTGTTGGCCTCCACGCCTGACCACGCGTGGCGAAACTGGGCCTGTTCATTTTTGCGGGTGGCGCACGCCGTGGCGCACGCGCGCTTTTCCCACGACCCGATCCTGATTGCGGCGGCCAGACAGCAGATATTTGACCGCTTTTCGGAACACCTGAAGCTGGGGCAGGCGCGGATGCTGGTCACGGATGGGGAGATGGTGATTCCCTTGCTGCGCTGTGACTTCAAACCCGAAAAACCCTGGGAAAGTTTGGTGCTCAAGTTGTTGCACAAGGTCGACAGTGTGGCGCAGGAAATTTACGACCATCTCGGCGTGCGATTCGTGACACCCGACAAAGCCTATGCGTTGTTGCTGTTGAAATATCTCCGGGTCAACAACGTGTTTGCCTACCCGAACGTGAAACCGAGTCGTTCCATCAACACCTTGGTGGATCTTCCTGCCTTTCGACGAGCCTTTGACGAACTTGAGGAGGCCTACCACCAAGGCGAGCTGTCGTTCAAGGAGTTCACCTCCTCGGTGCACCAACTCGGGGTGGCTCCCGAGCGAGAGCACGAACGAAACCCCCATAGTTCCACCGACTACCGCACCATGCAATTCACCGCCAGAGCCCTGGTTCGCCTGGTTCGCGGCGGTGTGGTGCAGCGGGCTTTCATTCCATTCGAGGTTCAAATCATGGACGCGGCCGCGTTTGCCCAGAATCAGGAAGGCACGACGGCGCACCACGCCTACCGCATTCGACAACGTGAAGCCGTCTGTGAAAGGGTCTTCCCCTGGCAAGTATGAAAACGACGGGCCCTTTTGGGATGGGGCGCCCGTTCGCCAGGTGAGGCATGTGGTATGCTGTGGCTCCTGTTTGAAGAGGAGACCACGCCATGTTGCGTCACGCACTAGTCATCTCAGCCATCGCCCTTCAATTTGCAGCCTGCGACGGGGGCAGCAAGTCGGACCAAGCCCAAGCTTCTCCGGGATCGCTCTACGCCGCTTCGCGCGCGCCCGTGATGGACCCGGAAGAGTCGCCACAGACTCAGGCAGCCACCTCCGCGACGCCTGCCGTGGCCGCTGCTTCACCTTTTGTGGATGATGGCAAGGCCATCACCACCAGTGCCCAGGTCAAGACCCCGAGTGGTCTGGGATACACGGTGCTGCGCCAGGCCAAGGCGGATGCCGTGGCCGCCAAGGCGGGCGACACCGTCTCCGTTCACTACACCGGCTGGCTCACCAGCGGCAAGAAATTCGATTCCTCGCTCGATCGCCAGCAGCCGTTCGACTTCCAGCTGGGCCAGGGGATGGTCATCAAGGGGTGGGACGAAGGCGTGGCCGGCATGCGCATTGGAGAGAAACGCAAGCTCGTGATCCCCGCGGATCTCGGCTACGGTGAACGGGGCGCCGGTGGTGGTGAAATTCCTCCCAATTCCATTCTGGTGTTCGAAGTCGAGTTGCTCGGTATCAAGTAGCCGAGTGTTGAAGCTGCGCGGTCTTCTCTGCGCGGTGGGCGGCATCCTGATGGGTGCCGCCTTGCCCTTCTTACGGGCAGAGCCGGCTGAAGCCATGGGTTTGCTGGGGCAGGTCATCGTGGCAGAAAGGGCCTTCCATCAGCTGGTCCCTCGCCATCCTTGGCTGGCGCCCCATCGTGATGCCATGCTGTGGGGAGCGCTGGCCGGCGAATTGCTGCGGCTATCCGGGCCTTCCACGATGGCGGAGCGCAAGCTTGATTCCCTGGCCGTGCGGGACGCCATGCTGGCACAAGCCCGCCAGGGCGGGCCGGCCGCTCGGGCCTTTGTCTGCGGTTGGTTGAGTCACCTGGAGTCTGATGCTGAATCGGACGCTTGGGTGTCACGGGAAGGTCGGCTCGGTCGGCTGGCCGAGGCGGTTGGATTGCCGGAGAATCGGTTGGGCAGAGCCCACGTCGATCTGGCGCTGGATGCCGTTCTTTTGCCGGCGGCCAGCCAGAAACTGCGCCTGATGGCGGAGGCTGCTCGGCGTCACGCCGGAACACCCTCAGGCGCACCCGTCGTGGCCCTCTTGCGCCAGACGCTGGGAGTGGACGATGCGCAGCATCAGCAGCTGGCGGCTCTGGCCTTCGCGCTTGGGAGTGTGGGGCCTGACCGTTACAAACGAGAGGTTGCCCATCTTCACGGGCTCGACCCGTACCTGGATGCGCTGACCGGAGCGAGCGCGCGGGCTTCGTTGTCGCCCGCCACCGTTCTGCTGACCGATGCCTCGCTGCGCGCCGCCCAGCGCATCCGACTGCTCGGGGGCCTGTGAGCGTCAGGCCCCTTCCGCAATTCCGTCAAAATGCTCGGGCGCCCGCAGGGCCTGAACTGCTTTGAGCGTGCGATTCAGGTTGATCCGGCCAAATCCGTATTCCGGGTGATAATCGCCGCCGCCCAGGCGATCAGCAGATTCCTGGATGATCCGTTTGACCTCGTGCGGTTTCAGTTCCGGACGAAGGGACAGCACCAGCGCTGCAAGGCCCGTGACGTGAGGTGCGGCGGCAGACGTGCCTCCAAAAGTGCCATAAAGCCGTCCCTGTGCGCGTGGGAAGGTGGTGAGCACGCCGTCGGACGGGGCCGTGACTGAGAGAAAATTTCCGGTCGGGGAGCACGCGGCGCGCCGGTCGTGGCGGTCCGTGCCACCTGCCGAAATCAGCCCCCTGAAGTCCCACAGAACGCTCCAAGTGCCGGGAAAAGGCGGGGGACTCAGGGCGGGGCCAGCGGCGCAAATGACGGGCACGCGATGTTTCAGGGCGAATCGAATGGCGTCGGCGAGGTCTTCTAACGCGTCTTCCGTCAGGCCGTGTTCCCATTGCACCACGCCCACGCTGGCATTGATGACCGTTGCGCCCTCCCGCACTGCCCAGCGAATGCCTTGAGCAATGTGCTGCGCCGAGACGGCCCCGGTTCCGGGTTCATTGACCTTGACCGGCAGAATGCGACAATCGGGCGCCACGCCGCAGAAACCTCGGCCATTGTTGCCCCGGGCGGCGATCAGACCCGCCACGGCCGTCCCATGACCAATGTCATCCTGAGAGGGCCGCCTTGGCTGCAACACGTTGAAGCCGCGAAGTACCCTGCCCGCCAGTTCCGGATGCTCCGAATCGACGCCCGAGTCGACGACCGCCACCACCACGTCTCGGTGAGCGCGCGTGATCTGCCAGGCCTGTGGGGCCTCGATGCGACGCAGAGACCACTGCCAGCGGGGGGAGCCGTGTTCATCCATGATGTGTTACAACCTACGAGGGCCGGCGTACCACCGGCCTTTCCAAGACCGAACCGGCGACAGGCTCGTGGCCCGTGCGGTTCTCAGTCGCCTGGAACCAGGCGGCGTCAAAACCTCAATCATGGCATGAGGAGGCTGGGAAGCCAAGTGGATGACACGCCGCCCGCGCCTGAGGGCCTCGAGGAAGCAGTGGCTGCCGGGTCGTTCGTGCGCCCAAGTGAACCTCTGCCGAGCGCGGCCTTCACCTTCGAGGAGGCATTGCAGCAAGCCAGTGGAGACGCCCCGCTAGCGGCCACGCCGTCAATCGGCAGCGTGTCGTTCTGGCTCGACGGTTTTCGCGAGTCCCTGCGAGAGGTGCAGCGGGTCGGCCCGGCGGAGGCGCCTGACAGCCTCTATGGCCTGGTGGACGATCTGGTGGAGCGCCTGCGGGACGCCTACCCGGGTGTCGTCTGCCGGGCCGGCTGTAGTGGCTGTTGCGACTCTGCCACGGCTTTTTTCGAGATCGGACCGTCAGAATGGGAGCTGGTTCGCAGCCACGTCGAGCGTCACTGGTCGCCTGTTCAGATGGCGGCCTTCGTGCATCGCTTCGACGTGGAACATCGTCCTCGTCTCAGGGGTTATCGCTGGCTGCGTTGGCTCGGCGTGTTTGAACCTCTTGTGGACGCCTACTTCAGGCGCCAGGGTTATCGCTGCCCCTTTCTGGAGGCGGGGCGCTGCTCGATTTATGCGGTCCGTCCTCTGGTGTGTCGGATGTATGGTTTTTTTGCGCTGCAAGACCGGCTGGGTGGGACCCCATCGGTGTATGGATGTCGGATGCAGGCCGATTATTTCGGTTGGCTTCGCTCCCAGGGACCCTTGATGTTGCCGTCTGCCCGGACCGTTTGGGCGCGGGCGGATCGTTTGCAGGCACCCTGGCCACGTGGATGGCGCAGGAAAATCTTGCCGCTCTGGGTGGCGGGCTGGCTCGACCGGTTCTCGTCGAGCGGCCTTGCCACCCCTCGGTCAATGTGATTCTTTGAGTTTCCCCGAGACCCGTGCAGCGGGTTTTTTCGACACCATGGCACACCCCCCTGACCAGCGCACCGAGACCAAGCGCTTCCGTACTTTCGCCTGGACCATCGCCCTGTTGCTGGCCTTGTTCGCCATGGCGGCGCTGCTCTGGTGGCGCGCGCCAGGCCAGACGCGGGAGACCCAAGCGTTGGCGCCGCCTCGGCTTGAGTCTTTCCAGCGCGAAGGCTTGATGGCCTTGTTGGCTCCTGGCTATCCGTCCCTGCTGCCCCTGATCGAAACACGGGCCGGCAGTGTTCGGGCAACCGAGGGAAGCCTGGATGCAGTGGCTGCCATCCTGGATTTGCAGACGGGGCGGGCGCTGTGGGGGGTCGCCTATCACTGGTCAGGTCCCGTCACGTCAGGGGGCGGGCGTGTGACGCAACCTGGTTTTGCGGTCGTGGTACCGCCGCAGCGAAATGAGCCTGGCAGCTTGCTCTATCTCGCTGCTGGAACGGGCGGTTGGGAACGGAGCGGCAGTTCGGCCTATGAGGGCACCCTCGAGGTCCTGCAGCGGGTTGACGCGGTGGCTTGGAGCGACGCAGAGGCCGGCTTTCTGGTCCATCAGCAACTGGAGTCCGCGCTGGGGGGGCGAATGGGGCGGGGAGTTACCCGGGCCTTCGGGCGCAGTCGCGCCGGTTGGGAACTGTTCTGGGAAGAAGAAACCCACAGTCGCCTGCGCCCCGATCGCACGTTTGAAATGACCCAGGACACCGGCGTGGAGGTGATCGACCCGGATGGAGATGGCCTCCGGGAGATTGCGACGACGCCGACCTGGTACGTGCGGCAATTGGCGAGCGGCGATCGCGGCATCCATTTTCTGGCCGAGGCCCCGGGGCGCTATCTGCATCGTCGATTGGGCAGTCAGTTCCAACTGGCGAGTCTGCAGCTTCACGGCGGTTCGGCCGCTGCCTTGCGGCTTCGGGGGGCTCCCCCCTTGCTGGCCGTGCGCACCCCACAGGCTCCCCGAATCGATGGCCAGTTCGATGATTGGGATCGCGTCGAGGTCAACCAGGTCGGCTTGATCTGGCTCGAAGACCTGTCGCTTCTGCGCTACCAGCGGCGTCCGCGGCGCGGAACCCACGACTTCAGTGGTGCCTGCCGCTTGATGTGGGATGTGGACGCGCTGTACCTGCGCGCGGATGTGCTGGATGACCGATTCCGCCAGGCTCAGGCAGGCAAGCGACTCTATGAAGGTGACCACGTCGCGTTGTGGATCGATCGCGACCTGGATGGCGATTTTGCTCAGGGGACGCGCAATCGGGACGACTGGCAGGTCGGTCTGGCACCACGCCTGCTCGAGGGATTTCCGGTTGCGGCAGGCGAAGCCTGGGTGTGGGTGCCGCGAGCCGGCCGCCAGGGCATCACGGTGGCGACGGCTCCGCTGATGGACCCGTTCGATGGCGCCCGACGCGGATATCAGATGGAGGCCAGGATTCCCTGGAGCGCCGTCGGTGGCGTGCTGCCTGACCTGCGAGCGGTGCCCCCCTTGCCGACGACCGATCCACGCCAGGAACTGGCGGCGCGTCGGTACAGACTGCAACTGGTGGCCCGTATGGGCTTGACGGTGGTGCTGACGGATGCGGACGAGCGTCCCCAGGAACTGGCTTACGTCACCAATCCGGAATTTGGTTGGGGCGACCCGCGGACCTTCAACACCTTGATGCTGGTCGATTGGGTGCGGCTTCCCTGAGCGAGGGCCAGCCCAGGGTGCGCGCCAGCCACCGCTGATGAGCCGCCATTTGCTCGCCAAGCACGCGTCGAGGGAACCGGGTATAATTCCGCGGCCCCTCTCCTGAAAGGAAACCTATGCCTGCCGCGCAAGCCACCGTCTGGAATTTTTATGCCGGCCCTGCCGCCCTGCCGCGTCCGGCGCTGGAACGGGCCCAGGGGGAGCTGTTGAACTTTGCCGGGACCGGAATGTCGGTCATGGAGATATCCCACCGCGCCAAACCCTACATGGCCCTTCACGCGGAGGTTCAAACGTTGGTGCGCTCGTTGCTCGGCGTGCCTGACTCGCACGATGTCCTGCTGTTGCAGGGGGGGGCCAGCCTGCAGTTCTCCATGGTCCCGATGAATCTGGCGGCGGCTGGCGGCCCTGCGGCCTATGTCAACACCGGAGAGTGGGCCTCCAAGGCCGCCAAGGAAGGCAAGCAGCTCGCAGGCGCAACGGTGGTGGCCTCCAGCGAAGCCACGCGTTTCGACCACATTCCGGCCCTGCCGGCGATCGAACCGTCATGCGCTTACGTGCACATCACCTCCAACGAAACGGTCCAGGGAACCCAGTGGCAAGCCTTCCCGGACACGGGAGACGTTCCGCTGGTCGCCGATATGTCGAGCGACATCATGAGCAGACCTCTCGACGTCAGGCGCTTTGGTCTGATTTATGCCGGGGCCCAGAAAAATCTGGGGCCGTCCGGGGTCACCTTGGTGGTCGTCGACAAGCGCCTGTATGAGCGGATTCCCAAGGGACTCCCCACCATGCTCGACTATCGCACGCATGCGCAGGCCGACTCCATGTACAACACGCCGCCGACCCTGGCCGTTTACATGCTCCGCAATGTGCTGTCCTGGCTTCAGGACCAAGGCGGGGTGAGCAGCATCGCGGCGCGCAATGGGCGCAAGGCTGAACGCCTCTATGAGGTCATAGACCGTCATTCAGACCTCTATGCCGGGCATGCACGGCCCGAGGCTCGCTCGACCATGAACGTCACCTTCCGATTGCCGGATGAAGCCATCGAGAAGGCCTTCCTTCAAGGAGCCGAGGCAGTTGGTCTGGTTGGCTTGGCTGGGCACCGCTCGGTGGGCGGTTGTCGGGCCTCCATCTACAACGCCATGCCGGAAGAAGGCGTGGCAGCGCTGGCTGAGTTCATGCTGGCGTTTGCCCGTCGGGGCGCCTAGTCCTGGCCCCCGGCCTCGCCTCCGCCCCGGTGTCGTCCCTGACGGACCGGGGCATATACCCCGTAGCTCAATTCACTTAGAAAGAGGCTCCACGTGTTGCGCTCGTTCTCCCTGCTGGTGGTGGCCAGTTTACTTGTTGGGTGTGCTCCGAAGGCGTCCGATGGGGAGGCCAGTGGGGCCAACGCTGCCACCACGGCCCCTGCCACCACGGCGCCACGGACGGCCTCCGCGTCGCCCGCCTCATCGGAGCCCTCGGCTGGGGCTGTGGCACCACGTGCCAAAAATTTCGAGGCCCGCGGGATCTACATCACGGCCACCAGCATGGTGTTGCCGCGCTACGTGCCGATGCTGAAGGCCCTCAAGGCTGCAGGGGGCAACACGATTGTCTTCGATGGCAAGGATGAGGGCGGCATCGTCTCCTGGCAGAGCCAGGTGCCCCTTGCCAAGGCGATTGGTGCTTCCAAAGAAGGGCCCATCCGCGACCTCAAGGCCAAGGTGGCGGAGGCCCACAAGCTGGGGATTCACGTGGCTGGGCGCGTGGTGTGCTTCCACGACCCGATTCTGGCCAAGAAGCGGCCCGATCTGGCGGCCAAGCGCGCGGGCGGTGGGGTGTGGAAGGAGTTGGGGCGGCAAAGCTGGCTAGACCCGAGTTTGACGGCGGCTCAGGATTACAACATCGACATTGCCAGGGAGATGGTGGCGGCCGGGGTGGACGAGGTCCAGTTCGATTACATCCGCTTCCCCGCCATGGGGGACACCCAGAACGCGCGCTACGGGTTTGACGAAAGCAAGGTCAAGAAACACGAAATTATCACCGCGTTCCTGAAGCGGGCTCGCGAGGCCCTGAAACCCTCTGGTGCTCTGGTGTCGGTAGACGTGTACGGCATCATGGCCTGGGCGCAACCGATCGATGTTCGCATCACCGGCCAGTTGCTTGAGGACATGGCGCTTCACACGGATGTGATGTGCCCGATGCTCTATCCTTCCCATTTCAGCCGCGGCTTTGCAGGCGTCAGCAACCCAGCCGACCAGCCCTATTTGTTCATGCACAAGGGCCTGACGCTGATGAACAAAAAGGTGGCGGGGACGGGTGTGGTGGTTCGTCCGTGGATGCAGGCCATGCCCTACAAGGTCACTTCTTTCACGCCGCGTTACATCAGTGAGCAAATGCGCGCGGGCCGCGACACCAAGGCCGTCGGCTACATGATGTGGAATGCCCAGAACAAGTACGAGACCGCATTCTCCGGCATGGCCTCGTTCCACGGAATGCGCTGAACTGCGGCCCCTGGTGGCCCCTGTTGGAGTATCGACGATGACGGCCTCACCGCCGAATGCTGACGAGGACGACGGAGGGGATGCGTTCGATGCGGCGCGTCGCGACCATTCCCTGCGACGTTTGGTCGCAGACCATCGCAATGAGTGGATGCATCGGGGGGCCACGAGCCTGATCCGGATCGGGCACCGCGTGCCCTGGCTGAAAGAGCTGGGCTATCGGGCCTACGAACTGGCCACGCGCCCCTTCTTGCGCGGACGCGAGGTCAAGCGTTTCGGTGCCGTCGGCGAGGGCGTCTTCCGAGGGGCCCAGCCCAGCCCGGAGGCCTTTGAGGCCCTCAAACTTCAGGGCATTCAGACGGTCATCAACCTGCGCCCTGAAAGCGATCGTGAGCGGCCTTGGGTGGCCCGACTGGGCCTCCGGTACATCTATCTGCCCTTGCCGCCCTTGGACGCGCCCACCCACGAGGTGACCCTGCGCTTTCTGGAGGCGGTGACCGATCCCGCCCACGGGGTGGTGTTTTTTCACTGCTATCACGGCGTGGACCGGACCGGCGCGATGGCTGCTTGCCTGCGCATCGCGCGTGATGAATGGTCCGTCGAACAGGCCGTTGAGGAGATGCGAGCGTATGGCGTGCATGAGCACGGCCAGCGCTCCAAGATGAGCTATGTCCAGCAATTTGCCGATTACTGGGAGACGCTGCCGCTCGAAATGCACTGTCGTGTGCTGCACCGCCCGTTGCCGCAGGACCTGTCGCCGTCCCCGGCGATCGCCTCGGCCTGGTGGGATCTGCTGCCCAAGCGTTTACGCGATTGGCTGGCCCGCTGGCAGCAGGCACCTGGCTCCTGAATTCCTCAGCCGTCAAGCCCGCCACCCCCGGCGGTATAATGCGGGAGGAGGTCACTGGACGTGCTGTCCCCTCGGAAATCTGGGAGCCCTCTTCAAATTCTGGTGCTGGCCATTGCCCTGCTGGCCAGCTGTCGGGGCAACGCGACCCTTCCGGTCGCGCCTCAGCTGGAAAATTCAGCCGAGGCATCCCTCTTCAATTTGAGTATTCAGGCGCCGCAGCAAAGCTTGGCGGTCGGAGAGGACCTTCAACTGGCGGTTGTGGGCACGGACGAGTCGGATGGCCAGGTCGCGGTGAGACCAGATTGGCGCTCAAGTGATTCAGGCGTGGCGACGGTCGACGAGCGTGGTCTGGTCCGCGGGCGCCAAGCGGGAACCGTTCGTATCAGTGCCAGTACCCAAACGCCTCCCAGGGAAGCGACACTCGACCTGGTCATTCTCGCGCCGGGCCAATCGCCTCCCTCATCACTGCCACAAGGCCCCGCGGGGATGCGTCCTTCACCACCCGGCATGGCCCCCCCGACACCTTCCACCGGTACCACCCTGGCGATCTATCCGCCAACCCCGCGCGTCCAGCCCGGCGGACGCCTGCGATTCCTGGCCTTGCAGGGACCTCCAGGGCGCGAAACACCCGCTGCCGTGCTCTGGCGCAGCGATAACCTTGAGATCGCCACCGTCGATGAAGCCGGCGTGGTGACCGCCATCCGGCCCGGAACGGTGCGTATCTGGGCGCAGTCCTCCGCCTATCCTGCCGTGTCGGCCAGCGTCGAACTGGCCGTCCTGGCTCCGGCGCCTGCCAGCGCCATTTCAGGCATTCGGATTCGGCCGGAACGGGTGGTGATGAATGTGGGCCAAAGCGTGTGGCTTCAAGCCGATGTTCCGACCTTTGCGGGGGGCTATGACCCCCGCGTTCGCTGGGAGTCGGGGGATGCCTCGGTCGTGACCGTTTCGGAGGAGGGCAAGCTCACGGCGATCGCCCCCGGCACCACCACGGTCTCAGCCGTGGCCCTTGGCGTCTCCCGAGGCGAATTGGCGGCCAAGGTGCCTGTCGAGGTGCGAAACACCGTACTGGGGCGTATTCGGGACATCCTGTTCTGACCCTGATTTGAGCTCCCGGGCTATGCTCAGGGGCATCGGAGACCTGGCCAAGGACAACGCTCGGCACCGCCGCGAGAAGGAAGGAGCCCCTGGCCTGAAGGACAAGGCGGCCGGCAGGGCATGAAGCATGTGGTAGCGATCGTGGGAAGCGGCCCGATGCCCCGGGTTTCTTAAAATTGAGTTTAAGCTCAGTTCATTGCAAGCAGGACTGTCGTGTCGTCCTCCGATAGACCTCTTGTCTAGACTGCCGCTCGGAGTTTTCCGTCAGATGAATGCTTCGCAGACCGGATTTTCCTCGGTTTCAGCCTCTCCGCTCTCCCGCGTTCAGGCGTCTGCGGGAGCGGGCAGCAGTGGTCCCGACCCCGTTGGCGGGGGCAGCAGCCTCGGCCCCATGCGGCCCGTTTACGGCTCGGCTCAAGACGCTTTCCAGTTGCGTCAGGAGTTGACGCAGATCCTGCAGGAAGGCCGAAGTTACGATCTGGCCGCCGCGCCCCACGTGGACAAGCTGGTGCGCTATCTGGGGATGATGCAGCCCGGTCAGTTGGAAAGCCTCAAAGGCCTGATCAACGCGGCACAGACGCGTCTGGAACAGATCTTCATTCTCAAGGCCTTCGCCGCCAACGAACCGTGGGCCAACCTGGTTCAGTTTGCCGTGGAAATGCGCGGTGTTTCGGAGGGTGAAATTTTTCGTCGGGCCACGATGCGCGATGAACAGGACCTCATACAACAATGGCAGGATGCCTGCGGTCCAACCGTGCTGCAGTCTGCCGCCGGTGAGGCTGATCCCCGCTATGCCTGGGAGTTGAACAAGAGCTGGAGCGTGAGCCAGATCGATCCGCTCGGCAACAACAGTGCACTGGCTGCGCAGCAGCGCGCTTGGCTGGAACAATATGGGGGCAAGGCCGTGCTGCGGGGAGAAGGGGGAGGCCTCGGGATCAGCATCAGCCGCATGCTGAACGAAAATCTCACGCCCATCACCGGGGCCCAGTATGCGACGGTTCCGATCGGCGACCAACAGGAGGCGCTGGCCCGCATCCTCGCCACCCTTCAGCAAGGCTACGACGTGCCCCTGCGGGTATCCTGGGATCCGCCCAGCGCCGGGGACGGTACCGGTCACTTCGTGCTCGCGATGGCGGTTCGGTCGGGCACTTACGGGCGAGAACTGCAAATCCATGACCCTTGGACGGGCAAGTCGACGTGGGTGGCTGAATCCACCCTGCTGGCCGACCGGATGGACCCGATTTTCGGCAGCTACGCCCGCCTGACCCACTACTATCAGCCTTCACCGGCCTGACGTGGACCAGCAGGTCATGCGACCTCCTTCGCCGCGGGCTCCCAATCCTGATTACGTGCCGCCGGCACAGTACTTGAAGGCCGGGTACTTCCTCAAGGACGGTCGAACCATCCGGCCGGACCTGCTTGGCAAGCGGGCAGCGGCCATGGGGCGAGAGTTGCTGATGGCCGCCGTTCCTCTTGAAACCATGGAGAGGGTCGCGCGCGAGCTCCAAGCCTTGCTGGCGCGGGAAGCCGATTACGATGCCCGTCGTCGGGGTCTGCTCGCGCTGATGCAGGCCCCAGGGCTGCGGCGCTTCCCCTTGCTCGTGCGTCTACTTCAGGTCGGCACGAGCATGGCCACGGGCAACGCGGAGGTCGCGGCCTTGGCGCGCCACCTGTTGCGGGTGTATCAGCTCGCCGCTTTCGAACGGGTCCTGTCCCGGATGACGGCCTTCGAGGCGGACGTGCGGCGCTTGCGCGACGCCCGTAAACGGGCCGTGCGCGGGTTCAATCGCCCCAAGGCTTGACGCGTCTATTAAGATTTTTCCAGGACAAGGTAAAATATACGCCGGCCCGACCCGGGAGCCGACCGTGGTTCTTGGTCGAAGGGGCCGTCTGGCCCCGCTTCCACCTTTCACTTGTCGCCTGTCAATGGCCAGAGAGGAGTAAGATGCCCGTGATGAAGGGGATACACCCATGATTGTTGTAGAAAATCTCACCAAGCAATACGGCGCGCGTGTGGCCGTCGACAACGTGAACTTCACGATCGCCAAGGGCGAAATCGTGGGTTTTCTGGGCCCGAATGGGGCCGGCAAGTCAACCACGATGCGCATGTTGACGGGCTTTCTCAGCCCCACCGGGGGCCGGGTTCGCATCGGCGACTTCGACATGGCCGAGCAGCCGATCGAAGCCAAGCAACTGCTGGGCTACTTGCCTGAAACGCCGCCACTCTATCCCGAGATGACCGTTCGCGACTATCTCGACTTCGTTGGTCAGCTGAAAGGCCTGAGTGCTTCCGAACGGAAAGAACGGGTCGCCGTGGTTCTGGAGAAATGCTTCCTCACGGACCGCACCAATCAGCTGATTGGCCAGCTCTCCAAGGGCTACAAGCAGCGCGTCGGCATCGCCCAGGCGCTGATTCACAACCCGCCGGTGCTGATCCTCGACGAGCCGACCAGTGGACTCGACCCTCAGCAAATCATCCAGATCCGCGCTCTGATCAAGGAACTGGCGGCAGATCACACCGTGATTCTCAGCACCCACATCCTGCCTGAAGTCCAGTCGACCTGTAGCCGGGTGTTGATCATCAGCGGCGGTAAGTTGGTGGCCGAGGGCAGCGCGGAACAGCTGGAGGCTCAGTTGCAGGGCGGCATGCGTGTGTCGATGCTGGTGCGGACGGGTGAGAACGCCTTGAGGGCCCGTCTGAGTGAGTTCACCCAGTTACGAGATCTCGCCATCACGACGCCCGCCAACCAGCCTGAACTGGTGCAGGCCGAGATGAGCTTGCCCGCCGGCATTGACCTGCGGGAAGACCTGGCCAAACTGATCGTGTCTTCAGGTTGGGGACTGGTCGAGCTGAAGAGTGTCAGCCTGAGCTTGGAAGAGATCTTCCTCAAGCTGACGACTCAGGAAACGGCTGCCGAGGCGGCATCCAAGGAGGTTGTCCATGTCTAAGATTCTCGCCATCGCGGGACGGGAGATGCGCAGCTATTTTGCCTCCCCGCTCGCCTTCGTGGTCGCCGCGATGTTCATGCTCGTGGTGGGTTACCTGTTTTCGTTGATCCTGTTTCACACCAAGCAGGCCAACTTTCAGCCTTTGTTCTCCAACATGGCGGTCATGTTCCTGCTGGTGGTTCCGGCTCTCACGATGCGATTGATCGCCGAGGAACGGAAGACGGGGACGATCGAACTGCTGATGACCTCTCCGATTCACGATCGGGACCTGGTGCTGGGCAAATACCTGGCGGCTCTGATCTATCTTCTGTTCCTGACCGTCCTGACCTTTGCCTTCCCGGTGATCGTGGCCTTCACGACCAAGCTGGAATGGGCCGTGGTCCTGAGTGGTTACCTGGGGGTGTTTCTCCTCGGCGCCAGCTTCATGGCGATTGGACTTTTGGCCAGCTCGCTGACGGCCAACATGATCATCGCGGCGATGATCACCTTCGCGATTTCTCTGGTGGTCTGGCTCCTGCCCTCCGCCGGTCAGATGTTCGGGGGCGCCGCTGCCGATGTGATGACGTATTTGTCCGTCATTAACCACCAGGAGAATCTGGGGCGTGGGGTGCTCGATACCAGCGACCTGATCTTCTACTTGAGTTTTATCGTCGCCTGCCTGTTCATGGCGGTGCGTTCGGTTGAAACGTACCACTGGAGGTAAGCCTCGTGTCCGAACAACATTCAACTCCCTCTGAGGATCGCCTCTCGACCATCGACAAGGTCAACCTTGCCTTTGGTTTGCTTGCGATTCTCTTGCTTGCTGGCTCGCTGCTGATCGGTTATTCCTCCGTGCTGGCTTCCAAGCTGGTGGCATGGTTTCCCAATGCCGGCCCTCAGCTTCCGGGGTACCTTCGGACGGCTGGCATGGGCGCGATGGGCGTCTACGTGCTGACCTTGCTGATGCTCAAGGAGAAGGAAGTGGGTGCCTTCCTGAAGCACCGGCGCACGGCTTCCGGGGCCACGATCGCGGTTCAAATTGCGGCCGTGATCGGGATTCTGGCCGCGGCCAACTATTACGGCACGCGTCACCACGTCCGGCTCGACATCACCGAGAGCAAGCAGTATTCCCTCTCGGAGCAGAGCCTGAAGGTGGTCAAGGATTTGAAGGAGCCGATCACCGTGCAGGTGTTCCTGCGCAAAGGGGATGCCTACGCGCAGAACCTGGAGACGCTCTGGAAGCAGTATGCCTACGCCAGTGAGCAGGTGAAGCTGGAAATTATCGATGCGGACCAGAATCCGACCCTTGCGCGCCAGAACAAGGTGACCGTCTCGGGCACCTCGATCATCACGCGCGCGGGCCAGACCACCACCATTACCGGCAATCAGGAACAAGACCTGACCTCGGCGCTGATCAAGGTCGGCCGGACCGTTCAGAAGACCATCTACTTCACGGTGGGCCACGGTGAACTGGCCTACGACAAGTTCGACAAGGATGGCATCAGCCAGCTCAAGGACTTGCTCGAAAAGCAGAGCTACAAGCTCGACCAGCTCTATCTTTTCACCAAAGCCAGCGTGCCCGCTGATGCCGCCCTGGTGGTCGTGGCCGCACCCACCAAGCCGCTCTCCCAAAAAGAGATCGACGCGCTTGATACCTACATCAAGACCGGGGGGCGCGCCTTCGTTTCGGCCAACCCGCAGACGGATACCAACCTGAACGAGTTGACCAAGCGCTACGGCATCGAACTGCGCAACGACCTCGTGATTGACCCGGCTGCCAACCTGTTCGGTGATCTGGCAATTCCGGTCGTGCAGAAGTTCCCCTACCACGTGATCACGCAGAACCTACAGGCCGCCTATTTCCCCGGCAGCCGCTCCCTGCAGAAGGCCAAGACGCAGCCGGCTGGTGTGACCAACATCACTCCGTTGGTGGAAACCAGCGAAGCGGCCTGGGGAGAAAGTGATCTGAAGGCCAAACCGCTGCGTTTCGATGCTGGCAAGGACACCAAGGGCCCTGTGCCGCTGATGATGGTGTCCGAGATGGGCTCCAAGGGCCGTTTGATTGTGGCCGGTAACGGTTACTTCTTCGCCAATGCGGCCTTCGGTCAGCTCAACAACGGGGACCTGTTCATGAACGCCCTCAACTGGTTGACGGGTGAGGACAGTTTGGTTTCGATCCCGCCCAAGGACGCGTCGAACAAGCAGGTCAACCTGGTTCCGAACCAGTATTACGCCATCTTCTTCGGCACGGTTCTGGGCTTCCCGCTGGCCTTGCTGCTGACCGCAGCGCTGGTCTGGTGGCGGCGGAGGTAGGTAGCCATGAAGGACAACCAAAAATTCACGCTGGGTCTCGTCGCGGTTGCCGTCGGCTTGGGACTTTACATGTACCTGGTCGAGTCCAAAGGCCCTGCGCCGAGTGACAGCCGCGATGTTCGAATCTGGAGCTTGTCTGAGTCTCAGGCGTCTGAGTTGAAGCGTCTGGTGGTCCAGGCTGACTCTCAAAAGTCTGTTTTCGTGCGAGAGGGAGACACCTGGAAGATCGAGAATCTTCCAGGGCGAGAAGTAGACCAGCTCAACTTCAAGGGCCCCTATGACAAGCTGCTCGACCTGACCGCCTCCCGGCGCCTGGAGGTGAAGTCTTCGGAGAAGGCCACGTATGGCCTCGATAAGCCGACTGCTTCGTTGACCTGGGGACAGGACGACAGTCCCTACCGCCTGACCTTCGGGGCGGTGACGCCCTCAGGCGATGCCGTCTACACGCACGTGGTGAAGGACGATGCCATCTACACGGTGCCGAAATACAAGGTCGACGAGTGGAAGAATCTGGCGTTGACGCCCCCCCTTCTGCCTCCGGCCTCACCGTCCCCCTCTCCCGCGGCCTCGGCCGCAGCCAGTGGGACGGTTCCTGTGCCCGCTTCCGTTTCGCCGTCGACATCGGCCGCACCAGCGGCCTCCCCTACGGCGGCCGCGTCTCCGGCTCCTTCGCCCGTGCCCTCGGCCTCGGCCAAGTGATACGCGCGCTCGGATGTTCAACTGACGCAAGTGGACAAACTGACCCCGCCCTTGTGGCGGGGTCAGCCCTTGTGGCGGGGAGGCCCTGGGTTTGCAGGGTATGTAACGCGTGATGAACGGCCGTTCTTTTCTGGCAGCTTGTATGGCTGGCGCCCTGCTTGCGACGCTCGGCGCTGGTCCGGCTGGGGCGTCGCCACGGGTGCTGTCGATTCTCGGCTGGTTGAATGAGCAGGTTCGCGAGAGCGACATGGCGTTTTTGGGGCAGGCGATGGAGACAGCCCATCCCGACCCCCAGACCGGCAGTTTTCGCGTCCCGCTGATGGTTGGGCAGGTCTACCACGGGCCTCGGGTTACTCCCCGTCTCTCCGTGCATCTCAAGAGTGGCTGGCGCAGAGGCCGGTACGTCATGCCGACGGCCATCACCCGCGACCAGTGGGTGCTGCTGTTTTGCCGCAGTGAACGCGGTGAGTGGACCGCACCCCCGCTCGGTCGGGTCGTCGAGACACCCTACGTGGGTTTGCAGTTTTTCCCGGAAGTTGACGTCGTGCTGGAGGATGCAGCAGTCGGGCTGTCGTGGTCTTATGTGCTGGATAGCCTCACCCAGCTGGTGGCGACCCGTCGCCAGATCATCAACGGCTATGCCCCACGCTTACGAGCGGCTCGCACCAAGGAGCAGCGAGACCGCATCCGCATGGCCATTGAATACGAAGTCAAGGAATACCTCGGGCTTCCCGTGCCCTGATTGAAGGGACTCTGGATGCAAGCCTCACCCCGAGCCTGGCGAAACCTCCTTGCGCTGGCCATCTTTTCGGCCTGGCTGGCTGGTTGCGATGTTCCACTCAGTCCGGAATTGGGGGACGCGCTGGCTTCCGGACGGACCCAACGAGACGGGGGGCCAGCCCAGATCCGGCGGGTGGGAGAGGCGACCTCTCTGCTGGTGCAACCCAAGAGTCGCTTCGGTGGCCTGATGGTGCTGACCAATCCACGCCCCAAAAGCGCCCGAGTGGCATTGAGCTTGACCAAGCGCGCTGCAGGCTATCGCCTGGCCTCAGGGCCGGAGCAGGCCCCCTTGCCGCCCGGCTCGGATTCCCGCTGGCGCTCATCCGCGGAAGCGACCTCAGTCCAGCCGCCGCCTTTCCACACGCCCTTTCGGGAACGGTTGCGGGATTGGGAACGCGGCTGGTTGCGGGCCGTGCCAGCTCAGACTCGTCAGTATGCCCTGCGCGAGGTCGCGCGGCCGCGTGTCGGTGAGAGTGAGACCTTCTGGGTGATCAGCGAGGTGAGCGGTGGTCGGGCGCTGGAGGGCCAGGTTCAGGCGCGTGCCGTCTTCGTGGGAGAGCACGTGGTTGTCTATCTGGACCAGGAGCTCGACTCGGTGCGGCGCTCTGCTGCCTGGGTTCAGATGGGGGAGGACTTCGAGCGAGACATTTATCCCACCACGGTGCGCCTGTTCGGCGCACCAGTGGCCGGGGGCAGCCTGAAAGGGAGTCGCGTCTCCCTGTTGGTTTCGCCGGCCGTGGGCAATTATGGCCAGGAAACCACCATCGGCTACTTCACGGCGCGCGACCTGTTTGCGGCTCAAGCAGGCAGCAATACCGCGCGCAGCAATCAGCGATTGATGCTGTATATGTCGCCTTTCGTGGTGGCAGCTGGGCGTCGGGCCGACTACATGGGGACCATTGCGCACGAGTTTCAACATCTGATCAACGCCAGCCGGAAATTGTTCGGCGATACGCCCACCTCACGAGGGGAAACCGAGGAGGTCTGGCTCGACGAGATGCTTTCGATGTACGCCATGGCGGCCAACGGATATGGCATCGACAGTGGGGATTCCAGCATTTTACTGGCTCACGTGATGGCATTCCTGAGAGATCCGGGCAGCTACTCGCTGACGGATTGGGATCTGAACCCGGAGCAGTCCGCCTACGGGGCAGCCTACCTGTTCGCGGCCTATGCGGTCGAACAGTTGGGTGAGGAATTTTTGAGAGAACTGGTCGACTCTCCGTTGCTCGGGGCTGCCAATCTCAACAAGGTGTTGGAAGCCCGTGGCACTCGCTTCGAAGCCATGATGCAGGACTGGGCGCTGGCCACCGCCCTGGACGAGACCGGCTTCAGTGGAGAGGCCCGGCACGCGTATCGGGCCCTCCGGCTGATCGGGCGTTACGGGGCTCGCAGTTTGCGTGGGGTACGCATGGACCGGGCCTCGGCAGCCCCCTCTCGCTCCGCCTGGACGATGAAGCCGAACAGCGTGCGCTACGTGCTGGTCGGTGATATGGCCACCAGCCCCTTCGAGCTCTTCTACGACGCCAACGACGTGGGCGATGCCGTTCTGGTGCTGCCGTGACGCCGACGCTCGCAATCGACTTCGGGACCAGCAACACGGTTCTGGCGGTCTGGAATCCGGCAACGGGACAGGCTGATACCGTTCGTCTCCCGGCCATCTCCTTGCCGCCGCTGGATGGGGCGCCCCCACTGGTGCCGTCGGCGCTCTACCTCGAGGGGCCGACCGATGCTCAGGTGGTCGTGGGCCAGGCCGCACGGGATCGTCTCACGGCGAGTGGAGACCGCCAACGCTTCTTTCAGGCATTCAAGCGCGGTATCGTCAGTGACGGGCCGGGTTTTACGCCCAGCCTCGATGGTCGAGACGTCACCCCGCAACGGCTTGGCGCCCTTTACCTGCGTGCCGTGCTGGGGGCCTTCCGTCAGGTTGGCCAGTCCCCGTCTCAACTCGTCGTCACGGCACCCGTGCAGGCGTTCGAACCTTACATGGCCTGGTTGCGTGGTGTGCTTGCCGAAGACCTCGACTGCTCCGTGCACGTGCTCGACGAGCCCACGGCGGCTGCGATCGGTTATGGCATCCGTCAGTCGGATTTGCCCATTCTGGTGGTGGATTTTGGGGGGGGCACCCTGGATGTGTCGCTGGTGCGCATGGCCGAGACCCCCTTGCCGCAGTCGGTTTCGCAGACCGCGAGCCTGCCTGGGGTGTCACGCCAGGCCACGGTGCTGGGCAAGGCGGGCTGTGACCTTGGGGGTGAGGACATCGACACCTGGCTGGTCGACGATTTTCTCGCCAGCCAGGGGTCTCATCCTGGCGCGCATCTCATCGATTTACCTACCCTGCGGGGGCTCGCTGAACGTCTCAAGATCAGGTTGAGCCAGGCGCTCGAGGCGGACTTTGTCTTCTTCGATCCGGAAACCGCCCGTACCTTGCGCCGTCATTATCACCGCGAGACGTTCGAGGAGTTGCTCGAGCGTCGCGACTTTTTCGTGCGACTTCAGGCCACCTTGGACGCGGTCCTGCGAGAGGGGGCGCGGCACGGGGTGATGGCTGCGGACATCGGGGCGGTCTTGCTGGTGGGAGGTACCACCTTGATTCCTGCCGTCGCGCGCAGCGTGCGTCAGCGGTTTCCGCGAGATCGTGTGCACGTGCATGCCCCTTTCGAGGCAGTGGCGCACGGAGCTGCAGCCGCCCTGGAGGGGGTGCAATTGCAGGACCACCTCTATCACGGCTATGGGGTGCGCTACTGGGATCCCCAGGCGCGGAAACACGCCTATCAGCCCTTGCTGCTCCCCGGGCAGGTTTACCCGATGACGGACTGTATCGAGCTGACGCTTCAGGCATCGCGGGCGGGCCAGCCTGCCATCGAGTTGATCATCGGTGAAATGGCGCCGCCGGAGGATGGGCCGAGTGAGGTCGTTTTCGAAGGCGGACGCCTCGTCGCCGCGCCTGCGAACCGGCCAGAAACGACCATATTGCCGCTGAATGCCTCGCCGGAAGGGCGTACCATCGCCCGCCTGGAGCCCCCTGGCCAGCCGGGAACGGATCGGATTCGCGTGCAGTTTCGCGTTGATGCGGATCGCCACCTGCGTCTGAGCGTTTTTGATATGCTGACCGAACGTTTGTTGATGAATGATCAACCGGTGGTCCGCTTGCGATGAAAGGTTTCTCGGTATGAGCTCCGAATGGTTCTCTCCTGTTGCGGCGATCGCCTCGGACCACGTTCAGGCCTGGCAAGGCCTGGCCAAGGCCCTCGAGCGCGTCTCCGTTCTGCCAGTGGAGACGGGGCGTCGCTTGATCACGGGCGATGCCACGCCGCCCCCTGATCAGGTGGCTGACACCCTGCGAGAGCTCGCAGGCCTGCATTCGCGACAGGCGCAACTCGAGGCCGAGCGGGATGGTCTGCAACTTCTGCAGGCCCGGACTGAAGCCGACCGGGATGCTATGCAACTGCTGTTGGCCCGGACCGAGGCAGAGCGGGATGGCTTGCAACTGCTGTTGGCCCGGACCGAGGCCGAACGAGATGCCATGCAACTGGCGCGGGCGCGTGCTGAGGCCGAACGAGATGCCTTGCAACTGGCCCTCCCCCGGGTCGAAGGCGAGTGCCAGGCCCTCAAGCATCGCCTGGTTCATCTTCAGGAAGACCACGCTCTGGATCTGGCCACCTGGCAGACCGAGCGGGCAAGACTGGAGGCACAGGCGAGCCTGGGCGGCCAGCTGGCGTTGGATGACCAGAAGCGGCAGGTATTTGCTTGGATCGAAGCGACGCTGCTGCAATTGCCCGTGCTCCGGCACGCCCTCGAAGGGGGGCAACCGATCGCCGCGGAGGAGGTGCTGGCCCTGCTGACGCCCTTGCAGGAAGGCCTGGCCACCTGGGGCTTTGCTCTGATCGGGACGGTGGGCCACACCGTGCCTTTCAACCCCGTGCTGCACCAGACGCCCGGTGAAGCGCCCGAGGCCGGAGCGCCGGTCCGGGTGCGGCAGCCCGGCTATAGCTTGGACGAACGTCTGGTGCGGCGTGCGCTGGTGGTGCCGGTTCCCGCCTGAGACCCCGCGGCGCTCGCTGTGTCGCCATGCCATTCGACCCCGTGGCCTGTTACAATGCCTGGCCCGTCCCGGAGGCCCACGACGGCGTGTGGCCCGGCGGCCCCAGACAAGGAGTTGCCTCATGGTGAAGTTCATCGCACTGTACAAGCAGCCGGCCGACAAGGCTGCCTTCGATGCTCACTTCGAGCAGATTCACACCCCGCTCTGCCATCTGGTTCCCAACCTGCTCAAGCTCAAGGTCACGCGCTTCACCGGAACGCCCCGCGGGGAGAGCGACCTGTACCTGATGGCGGAGATGGTCTTCGCTGATCGCGATGCGATGATGGCCGGACTCATGTCCGATGCGGGCAAGGCCACGGCCAAGGATGCGCGCCAGTTTGCCGGCGAGATCTTCAGTGGCTATTTTGGCGAGGAAGTCGAGCCTGCGGTCGTGGGCGCCTGATATGGCCCCGGCAGCGAAGGCCCGCACCCGGGCTGAGGCGGAACACACGGGTGACTCATCGACGGAATACCATTACCTGCGCGTGCGCCGTGAGGGCCGCGTGGGGATCTGCCAGCTGCATCGCCCAGATGCTTTGAATGCGCTGTCCACGCCGCTCATGCGCGAGCTGATAGGCGCCCTGCTGGCCTTTGACGCCGACAGCGAGGTGGGCGCGGTCGTCCTCACGGGTGACGCGCGCGCCTTCGCTGCCGGGGCGGACATCAAGGAAATGGCAGGTCAGGGGCCAATCGACATGCTGCTCGATTCCGGTTTGGCCCTGTGGGATGCCGTGCGCGCGATCCACAAGCCGATTGTGGCGGCCGTCAGTGGCCATTGCCTGGGGGGGGGGCTGGAACTGGCCATGAACTGCGACATGATCGTGGCCTCCGAGACGGCCCGCTTCGGCCAGCCGGAGATCAACATCGGCGTGATTCCTGGGGCCGGCGGTACCCAACGCTTGGCCCGCGCCCTGGGCACCCGCCGTGCGATGGAACTGGTGCTGACAGGTGAGACCTTCGGGGCCGAGGAGGCCCGGGCTGCCGGCCTGGTCAATCGGGTCGTGCCGGTGGAGCTTTACCTGGAGGAAGCCCTGGCGTTGGCCACGGCGATCGCCGACAAACCCGCGGTGGCGGTGCGGTTGGCCAAGCAGCTGATCCACGGCATCGAGGAAACCTTCCTCAGCGAGGGCTTGCAACGCGAACGCCAGGCTTTCTTCCTGCTATTCGGCTCGGTCGATCAGAAAGAGGGGATGGCGGCCTTCGTGGAAAAGCGCCCCGCGCAATGGAAAGGACGCTGAGATGGCCGCCAAAACCTACACCACGATCCGGTATACCGTGGCGGACGGCGTGGCCACGCTCACCCTGGCCCGCCCGGAGGTCTTTAACGCCTTCAACGACACGATGTCCGCCGAGGTCCATGACGCCCTCAAGCAGGCGGCCAAAGATGCCGGCGTGCGCTGTGTGGTGATCACCGGCGAGGGCAAGGCCTTCTGTGCCGGCCAGGATCTGGGCAGCCGTTCGGTCGCCGATTTCGACGCCACCTTGCACCTTGGAGACTCCGTGCGGGACCGCTACAACCCGATCATCCAGACCATCCGCACGATGGAGAAGCCGGTGGTGGCAGCCCTCAATGGCGTGGCCGCGGGAGCCGGCTGCTCGATCGCGTTGGCCTGCGATCTGCGCCTGGCCTCCACCAAGGCCAGCCTGGTGCAGGCCTTCGTCAAGATCGGGGCGGCGCCCGACAGTGGAGCCTCCTTCTTCCTGCCGCGCCTGGTGGGATTGGGGCGCGCGGCCGAGTTGCTGTTTCTGGGAGACAAGCTGGAGGCGGCCGAGGCCGAGCGTTGGGGCCTGGTCAACCGGACCGCCGAGCCGGAGGCTTTCGCGGATCTGGTCGACGCCTTCGCCAAGCGCCTGGCCGCCGCGCCGACGCGGGCGATCGCCCTGGCCAAGCGCGCCTTGAATCGCGCCATGGACACCGACCTGGCCTCGACCCTGGCCCACGAGGCCCAGATGCAGGAACTGGCCGGCCGCAGCGTGGACTACCGGGAGGGTGTCAGCGCCTTCCTGGAAAAGCGTCCCCCCCAGTACGTGGGGCGTTGACCCGCGTCGGGTGCCTGGTTCGATCGAGGGGGCGCCTGCCGAATGCCTTTACGGCGAACCCTTGCCCGGATTACACTGTATTTACAAGGTGGATCCGGGCTGTTATAGCCCGCTCGTCTCCTGTCGCGAGACTTCGCCCTACCGCGGAGGCAATGGCGCCTCCTCACGAGAGGACATCCGAACATGCTGAAGACCGAAGAGCTGGAAGCACAGATGCTCGCCAAGATCGAGGCGGGCCAGAAGATCGAATCCGTCGATGAGATGACCGAGGACTACAAGACGCACCTCATCAACCTGATGATGATGCAGGCTGACTCGGAGCTTGCCGGCTGCTACGGCTATGTGCCCTGGATCCAGAAGGCGCCCACCATCGAGGAGAAGTTCGCGGTCTCGAACATCGTGCGCGATGAGATGCGTCATGCCTTGGCCATGTACAACCTGCTGGAGCGCCTCGGCGTGGACATCGAGTCCCACATCGCCAAGCACGACTACACCAGCCGGCCGACCGACGCCGTCAGCAATATCGGCGACCAGCGTCTGGCCGATGACAAGCGCGTCAACATTTTCTACTACCCGATCGACACCTGGTACGACTTCATCATGTTCAACTTCTGCATGGACCGCGGCGCGGGCCACCAACTGGAGGACGTGCGCCAGTGTAGCTACGGCCCCTGGTCACGCGAGATCGAGAAGATCTTCAAGGAAGAAATGGTCCACGTGGCGCACGGCAACTACTGGGTCAAGAAGCTGGCGGAAAACCCGGAGACGAAGCCGGAGCTGCAGGCGACGCTCAACAAGTGGTACCTGCGCACGATGAACATCTTTGGACGCCCCGGTTCGCGTCGCAATGCCCTGTATCAGAAGTATCGCCTGAAATTGCGGGACAATGATGCCGTGCGTCAGGCCTTCCACGACGAAGTCTCCGGGCTTTGTGCCCAGTGGGGCTTGACCTTGCCCAGCTGGGAAGCGCCCTGGGCGCAAGCGGGCCAGACGGCGTGAGCGCCGGGACGAGCCCTGACACCCAGCTTCTCGAGGGTGGCGCGTCCTGCGGGATCGCCACCCTCGGTGTCTTGGGTGCCGGCACCATGGGAGCGGGCATCGCTCAGGTGGCCCTGGCTGCCGGGCTTGCCGTTCACCTGTATGACCCGCAACCAGCAGCCCTGACGCGAGCCCAAGACCAGATAGGCAAAGGCCTGCGCAAGCTGTGCGAGAAGGGGCGCCTCTCGGAGGACGCCTGTCAGGCCGCCCAGACCGCGCTGACGCTGGCCTCCGATCTGACGGCGCTGGTGAATGTGGAGGCCGTGATCGAGGCCGTCCCGGAACACCTGGAATTGAAGCGCCAGTTGCTGGCGGAGCTGAGCCGCCAGCTGGCCCCGGAGGCCCTGATCGCGACCAATACCAGTTCGTTGTCGGTCACGGCGATCGCCGCGGGACTTGCCCAGCCGGAGCGCTTCGTCGGCCTGCATTTCTTCAACCCAGTGCCCCTGATGACGTTGGTGGAGGTGGTGCGAGGGGACGCCACGTCAGAAGCGGCGCTGGCACGCGCCACGGCCTTGGTGCGCCTGCTGGGCAAGACCCCGATTGCCTGTGACGACACCCCTGGCTTCATCGTGAACCGCGTGGCGCGCCCGTTTTACGGCGAGGCGTTGCGTCTGGTCGGTGACCATGGCGCTGAACCCGAGTCCGTCGATGCGGCTCTGACCGGCGCGTTGGGTTTCAAGATGGGACCGTGCGCCCTGATGGATCTGATTGGCCTCGATGTGAATTTGGCCGTTTCCACCTCCGTCTGGCAGGCCTTCTACGAGGAGCCACGTTTTCGCCCGCACCCGCTGCAGCGTCAGCTGGTGGAGGCCGGGCGTCTGGGACGCAAGACCGGGCGGGGTTTTTATGAACACCCGTCCCCCGCTGCTCCAACGCCCACCGAACCGGCTGCGCCCGATCGGGCCTTGCATCTGGCCTTCGTGGGACGCTCGGTCGACCTGGACGCCTGGGCACGTCCGCTGCTGGCGGCCGGACACCGGGTCCAGCTGTTCGGCGAATCCCTGGCGGCGCTGCCGCCCGGGGATTGGGATGGGGCCTTCGAACTCGGAGAAGCGGATGCGCCTACGCGGGCCTTGCGGCGGGCTGCCCTGGCCGCCTGTCTGCCGGGGGACGCCTGGATTGCCAGTGACGACCTGGCCGTCAGCGCCACTGAAATCGAAGTGGCCACTGGGCGAGCCGCCTGGCGCTGCGCGAGCTGGCCGGCTGCGACGGATTCCCCGGGGGCGGTCGAGGTGGCTTTTCCGGCTCACGCCAGCGAAGCGCTTCAAGCCCGGGTGGCAGCCCTCTGGCAGGCCACCGGGCGGACCGTGGTCGCCGTGCCGGATCTGCCGGGCCTGGTGGGCCCTCGCACCTTGGCGATGCTGGTCAACGAAGCTGCCTTCGCCGTCGAGGCCGGGGTGGCGGCGCCGGAGGCGATCGACGAGGCGATGCGTCTCGGTACGGGCTATCCCCTCGGCCCGTTGGCCTGGGGCGACCGCGTTGGACCTGCCCGGGTGGTGGCACTGCTGAATCTTCTGCGGGAGGCTTTCGGGGAGCGATACCGGCCAGCCCCTTGGCTGGTGCGCCGAGCCGCGGTGGGTTGGCCCCTGGCCGATGCGCCGGCCTCGCAACGGCGCTGGCGTTGAGGAAGCGGATCCCGTAGGCTGGTACCAACATCTGGCACTGCCAGTCTGTCGGCAAGGGCTCAAGGGGGCGTGACCGGCAAACCCTTGCGCTCGCCGGCGCAGCGCGTGGCAACCTGCTGCCTGACGGAACCGCCCTGTTCAAGAGGAGCTAGCCGTGACGGATCTGATGCCTGGATTCACCGCTCAGGTTGCGGACGCCGTGCAGGCGGCATTGTCGGCGGCCCGCGCCCGCGGCGCTTATGCCATCGCGCGGGGGCAGGCGCGCCACGACGCCAGCGTGCTGGTGATCAATGGGCGGACCGAGCACCTGGGCGTGTCGCGCGGACGGGGCGTCGGGGTGCAGGCCTTCACCGCCAGCGGTCACGGCGGCTTTGCCGCCAGTGACGATCCGGCAACCGGGGCGGAGGTGGCGCAGCGCGCGGTGGATCTGGCTCATGAAGCAGGGGCGCGCGACCTGGAGACCAATCTGGAAATCTTCCAGGTGCCGCCGCTGGTGGCTCACGACCCTGCCGAGCCCTGGGCCCCCCCGGACTTGCCCGCCGTGGAGGCTGCGCTGACGGCCCTGAACGAGGCTGTGCGCAAGCGGGATGCGAGGCTGTCCGTGCGCAGTTCCTTCAGTGTGACGCACGACGCGTGGCAGGTGGGACGCACCGATGGCACCGATGTGCGCTACACGCTCCGACGGGCCCGGCTCGGGCACGAGATCACGGCGCGGGGAGAACACGGGGCCGCCACCACCAGCGCGGGCGTGGTGGGGGTGGATGTGGCCTTGCTCGGGGATGCCGAGGCGCTGGCGCGGCTGGCGCAACGGGCTCGGCGAGCGGCGGACCTGGCGATCGCCCTGCTGGACGCGCCACGACTCGCGTCTGGTTCCTACAAACTGGTGATCGACCACGCCCTGGCCAAGGGCCTCGCGCACGAGGCCTTTGGTCACGCCGCCGAGACCGATAGCATGCAGGCCTCGATCTTGGGGGAGGAGGGGCGTTTTCGCCGCGGCGAGCGCGTGGCGCCCTCCTACGTCTCGATTCTCGATGGCCCGTTGCCGGCCGACTATGCCTATCAGCCCTACAGTTCCAACGGCGAACGCCGTCAGACGGTCACGATCGTGCGAGCGGGCGTGCTGGATGAAGCCCTGGCCGATACCTTTTCCGCCCGGCGCGCCGGCGTGCCCCCCACGGGGGCGGCGCGCGTCGAACACTTTGCGGCGTTGCCGATGCCGCGCATGACCAACACGCGCATCCTGGTGGACGATCCGATTTCGTTGCCGCACGACCCGGATGAGGTCACCCCCGAGCAGATGCGCGCCTTGCTGCTGGCCCACGGTCTGATGCAACAGGACGAGCGGGTGCTCTTCCTCACCGGGTACCGCGGGGGGCAGGTCAACACGAGTCTGGGCGACTTCGTGTTTCAATGCACGGCGATCCACGACCTGTCGGATCTGACGCTGTATCAGCCGGCCATCTTCTCGGGCAAGGTGCTATCGGTGCTGTCGGCCATTCGGGCCGGGATCGGTGATCCGCGCCTGGATGCGCCGGGCATGTGTGGCAAGCGCGGTCAGTCCGTCCCATCGAGTGGCGGCTCCCACGCCTTTCTGCTGGTGGACGCCCACCCCGAGGTGCGAGTGGGAGGGGCCGCCGCATGACCTACGCGGAACGCCTGGTTGCCAGGCTGACGGCGCGGGCGGCGAACCCGATTCGCCCGGAACTGGCCCTGACGGGCTGGCGCTTGCTACTCGACACCTCCACGCGGGTGGAAATCGGCCTGAAGGACAACCAGACCGGCGGCCCCTACGACGCGCCGAACCGGGTCACAGGCACCCGTGGCGACGTGTATTTGCGCTGGGCGGACGGGCGGATCAGTGTGGGGGTGGTCGACCGTGCCACGCTGGAAGCCCTCGATGATGATCTGGCGGCCTGGCGGGCCGCTTCCTACGAAGACCCCTGGGCGCCCGAAGTGCTGGGGCCCCAGGTGCCGCCTGAAGTGGTCCTGTTCGATTCGGATGCGGCTGCCTGGGTCGACGGGGATCCCGCTCCGCTGTTCGAGGTGCTTGACCGGTTTCGCCAGGAACTGCCGGCCTATGGCGCGGAAAGGGTCTCAGGGGCGGTCGGGGCGTCAGTCGCCTCCCGCGTGCTGGTCAGCTCCGAGGGGCTGTTCTTTCAGGGGAACTCCACCTCGGTGGGGCTGTGGGCCGATATCGATTCCCGCGCCGCCGATGGCCTGTCGTTGCGGCGTCCTCCGCGTACAACCGAACTGGATGACTGTATCCGGCGCACGGGGGAACTGGCGCGGGCACTTTCGCGCGACGCTGAACTTCGCGCTGGGCGACAGACCGTCGTGTTCTGGCCCTCGGCCACGGAGGCGATGCTGGGCAAGTACCTGTTCGGCAATCTGGATGGTCAGCGCGTGCTCAACCGGGGGGCGGCGTTCACCCTGAGCCAGTTCGAAGCGCAGGAGGCGGTGTTTCATCCCGACTTCCAGGTCGGCGTCGACCCCACCCGCGCCTTGGCTCCCGGAGCCTACGCCGTGACGGCCGAAGGCGTGCCCGCCAGACCTTGGACTTTCGTGTCGGGAGGGAAGTTGCTCACGCCAGTGTTGGACCTGAAGCACGCTCGAAAAGCGGGTTCTCCGCCCACTTGCTTTCCGCGAGGGGCCTCCAGCTACGTGCTGCCGGAACCAGAGAGCGACCTTGAAACGCTGATTGCGGGAATCGATCGGGGTCTGCTGGTGGTCCAGATGCTCGGCTTGCATACCCAGGACACCGCCTCTGGTCGATTTTCGCTGACGGTGGCGCAGGGGCTGGTGATTGAGGGGGGCGTGTTACGGGGACGGGCCAAGGCGATCATCGCGGGCAATATGCTGGCGGCCTGGCAAGAACCGGTGCGCTGGGCCCGGGTGCCCGGCAAGGACGCGCCGGCGATGGTGATCGAAGCCGACGTCACGCCTGGGTAGATCGGCCACGCTGCTGCGTCGCGGCGGAATCAGGCCCTGAGGACGGACGGCTCGTGGCGCACCGTGGCCGTGTCCGAGCGTTTGGCATGAAAAGAAAAAACCCCGCCGAGGCGGGGTCGTTGGGAGCGCGGACGGACTTTTACGCCACACCGGCCACGACAACGGGTCTCGTAGACCCTACGGTCTAGACGCGTGGCGCGCGAATTCCGAACTTGTCACGGCTGTGGCGGGCTTCGTCGGCTTCCCGTTCCTGGTGCTGCTTGATCAGTTCCTCAATACGGAACTGAATGAAGTGCGTCACGTCCAGCACCTTGAGGGCGTCTGCCGTTTCGTCCAGCTTCTCCTGCCGCAGGTACAGCGACTTGAAATACTGCTCCACCAATGCCAGGCGGACCGACCAAGGATCGTGACCTTCCTTGCGCATTTTCTCGCGTTGCTGCGCGTAAGAGCCTCGGTTGGAGGTCCAGAGATTCTCCATCAGGTCCATGAGGTCCTGTGGGGAGACTTCCTCCAGCGGGTCTCCGTACTTGTCCATATATTGGTCCCGAACTTCCGGGACTTGGAATTTCGCCAGCTCGCGCCGATTCACAGGTCAACCTCCACTGCGGGGTCTTCTCGACCTGGCGGGGGGAGAAGAGCCTCTAAGCTCAGTTTAACACTGTTCGCGCGACACGACAAATGACTGTCCGCTCATGGCGGCTTTCCCAGGCGGGAGCGGACCTCACTTGACGGCGCCTTCACATTCCTGGCGAAGGCTCAGACGCGCTCTGGAGTTGGGCCTCAGTCCCGACGCGTTGGGCCAAGGCGAGCACGAGGGCGGCTCCGTGGGTTTCGCCCCGACGCGGTTCGGGCGCCTCAGGACGTTGATCGCTGAGGGGAAACAAGCGGGTTGGAGAGGTGTCGATGGGCATTCCCACGGGGCTTCACTCCTGAATGGACGGGGAGGGGAGTTCGGAGCTGACTCTCAGCGTTCCGTCTCATCCGGGTCCTCGCCGCCCGCTGGCTCCTCTCCGGGCACGGGGTCGGCAGGCACCGGTTCCGCCGGCGCGGGCGCCGGGATCGGGCCCATCTGATAGTTCGGATTGATGGCCTTCACGAAACTGGTGATGCAGTAGTCCTCGAACTCCGCCTGGGACAGGGTTCCGCCGCCGGTCTTATCACTGGCTTCGAAGGTCGCGTCGTCCAGCTCATTGAGTGCCACGCGCAGCCGCAATCCGTCGATGCGCAGGTGAATTCCCACCTTCTGAAGGGCCTTCTCATTGAGTTCGGCTGGTTTGAGTTGGCGGTCGCGATCTCCGTCGAGGCGCTGAAAGGCTCGCCACAACACGTCTCGCGTCTGCTTCATGAACGCCACGCGGTCCTGCCGCAAGAAACCGAAAACGCTGCCGCCCGTGGCGTAGTCCATGAATTCCCGCTTGCTGAGCCGGCCATTGCGGTTGCGGTCGGCGCGCGTGAAGTCTTTCAAATCGATGCTGGAACCCGCTTCGTACTCGTCGATCTCGCCATTTGCATTGGCGTCGATCCTGGCATAGGCCGCCATGTGGATGTGCTTGAAGCCTGCCAGCAGCGTCTTGGTTGCCTCGGCTTCAAAGGTACCCGCCAGACTCTGGGGCGAGAGGGGCGCCTTCAGCGGGGTCGCCCCGCAAGCAGCCAGCGTGAGCACAAGCGCGGCAAGAGCGAACAAACGGACGTGCATCGAGACAGCCTCCTTGGGGACGGGGCGTGGGGGGACCAGCACACGCCGCTGTGGGAGTTATCGCGCCAAAGCCGGGTTGCCCGGTAAAGGGTTGTTTAAATTTGGCTAAAATATAAAGTAAGGGCTCAGGGTCTCCCAGCATCGCGGTGGATGGGGGGGCTCCTTCCCTCGGCTGGCAACTTCTCCAGAAGCGGGGTCGAACGCGTGTTGACGCGTTTGTCTGACGGAGCGCTGGGGTAAGTAGGGGAGGCATACGATCCCTCCTGCTTGTTGGCTGCACTGGCCGCGTCGGTGGTCAGGCTTGAAGGTCCAGGTGCTTATGGCCCGCGTGAAGTTCGATCACGTGATCAAACGCTACGGCGATAACCTCGTGATCAAGGGGCTCGACCTCGAGATTGCCGACCGGGAGTTTCTGGTGCTGGTCGGGCCATCCGGCTGCGGAAAATCCACCGCTTTGCGCATGATTGCCGGCTTGGAAGAGATCAGCGAGGGCAACCTGTACATCGGCGATCGCGTGGTCAACGACGTGCCGCCCAAGAACCGCGACATTGCCATGGTTTTCCAGAATTACGCCCTGTACCCGCACATGTCCGTGCGCGAGAACATGGGGTTTGCGCTCAAGCTGCGAAACACGCCCAAGTCCGAGATTGACCGGGTGGTGGATGATGTGGCGGCGCGCCTCGAAATCCAGCACCTCCTTGAACGCAAGCCGAAGCAACTGTCCGGCGGGCAACGTCAACGCGTGGCGCTCGGACGTGCCATCGTGCGCAACCCACAGGTCTTCCTGATGGATGAGCCACTCTCGAATTTGGATGCGAAACTGCGCGTGAGCATGCGGGCGGAGATCAAGAAACTCCATCGGGACCTTCAGACCACCTTCGTTTACGTCACGCATGACCAGACCGAGGCGCTCACGATGGGCGACCGCATCGCGATTTTCAACGCGGGGCACATGCAGCAGGTCGGCACCCCCGCGGAGGTCTATCAAAGGCCCGCCAATCTGTTTGTCGCGACTTTCATTGGCTCGCCGCAAATGAACCTGGTGCGGGGGGTGGCAGCCACCGTTGATGGCCGGGTGCACCTGCGCGGTGAAAACTTCGCCTTCACCTTGCCCGAAGGACGGAACGTGCGAGAGGGAGACGTCGTGGTGGGATTTCGGCCCGAGCATCTGGTGCCGATAGCCGCCGAACTGCCTGGATATCGCGCCGAGGTCGATGTGGTCGAGCCGATGGGCTCGGAGGGCTTCGTCTATCTTCGCGGCACCGGCGCGCCGGTGGTGGCGCGACTGGAAGACAGTGAACTCCCCCAGGTGGGCGATGTGCTGAGTCTGGGCGTCGACCCGACCAAGTTGCATCTGTTCGACCCGGTCAGTGAGGCCCGTTTGCTGTGATTTCCCGAATGCGTGCGGGGGAGGGCAGCCCGATTTTCGGGTCACCAGGCAAGGTCTGACGCATTGGGGCCTTTGCGACGCCAAACTGTGCTTGCCGGCATCCTCGCCTTGCTGCTCGCCTCTCCCGCCGCTGCGCAGGAAGAAGCCGATTTCGGCGCATTTGGCGATATTCCGGTCGACCATTGGGCCTTTCTGACGGTCGAAACCCTGGTGAAAAAATATGCGGTGATGGCGGGTTTTCCCGATGGCTCGTTTCGAGGAGACCAGCGGGTGTCGCGCTATGAACTGGCCGCCGCCCTGGACAAGGTGATGGCCGCCATGCAGGCAGGCAGGCCGGTCGCATCGGGTTTGGCGGTGGCCGCCGTTCCCCCCCCGGCACCGGCGCGGCCCGATGTCGAGGCGGTCAAGGCCGTGGTCGAGAGCCTCGCCTTGACGGAGCTGCTGCCCCGGCTCAAGCAGTGGGAAGACAAGCTTCAGCAGGCCAACACGGTCGGGCCCACGGCCGTGCGGATGAGCGGTTCGATCGGCTCCGTCTGGATGGACAACACGCAGGACGACCAGGCTCCCTTCGCCCGGAGCAACCTGGGCCTCAATCTGGCCTCTACGGCCCAGGGATGGGAGATGGCCGCCTCGATGAATGGCGCCCTGCCGGCCACGACCGTGGGCAACATGCCGGGCCCGGCAGGGGGTGGCAAGCCTCCCAACACGGATTGGCGTTTCGGTGGGGCGAACGTCACCACCACCCTGGCTGACACGCGAATTCGGGTGGGCATGTTTTCGCCCGCCTCCATTTTTTATCCGTCCTCGGACAATCCCGCCGCCTGGGGTGGCATCGTCGGCAACGGCTTCATCGGGCCGGATGTCAATACCGTGCGCTGGGGCCCGCGTGCGGCGGCGGTGGCTGCGACCCGGGAGTTCGGACCACTGCGACTGGCGACCGCCGTGACGCCGACGGTGGTGCTCGGCGGCCTGGCAGCCCGGGTCACCAACTGGCTGACGCTCAAGGCGGCGGCTGATGTGGATCAACCCGACTGGTGGGGGGTCACGCCGAACCGCACGACCGCCACCAATTACACCGTCGTGGCCGATGCCAATTTCGGCGCCGTGGTGGTCTCCTTCGAGGGTGTCCTGGCCCGCAACCTCCTGCGAGGCTCGACCGTGATGTCCTGGGCGCTCTGGAACAACATTCGCCTGAACGTGGGGGCGGTCTATTCCGAGTCGGAAAAGGCCGTCACGGAACTGACGCCTGGCTTGTCTCTGGCGGTGCCTTCCATGGGGCCTGGTTGGATGCCGGCCGTGCTGGTGGGGATCAAGGAGCCCCAGGTCTTGTGGGCTTCTGACCCCAAACTCAACCCGGGGCCTGGTTCGTTGCTCGGCGAACAGGCCGGCCTCTCAGTCGTCACCAACTGGAACCTGGGCCCCCAAGGCTGGCCCAACATCACCTTCGAGTACAACCTGCAGCAACCGGTGTTGTTTTACGAGATCTACGACGCCACCTTCGCCCTCAGCGTGAGTCGCCCGTTTTGACGCCGATGCCTGGGGTGCTTGTTCGCCGCTTGAAGCGTCTCCAGCGCTTGGGTATGCTTCAAGAAGTTCTCTCGCTGCGTGCCTCTCGCTGCGATGGGGCCATCCCTGGCCGGCTTGATGAGGGGGAGCCCCTCTCGCCGAGCACCGCCAAGAAAGGACGTGGCGCTTGACCCTGGGACGTGAGACGACCTTCACCTGGCTGGGCCACGCCACCTTTGCTGTCACCACCCCGGGAGGGCAGTCGCTCCTGCTTGACCCCTGGGTGCAGAGCAATCCGGCCTGCCCGGAGGCGCTCAAAGACCTTCCCCGAGTGGATGCCATGCTGCTCACCCACGGGCACTTCGACCACGTCGCCGACGCGGTATCGCTCGCAAAGGCCCATGCCTGCCCCACCGTGGGCATTTTCGAGTTGTGCCATTGGCTGGGGCGCCAGGGGGTTTCCAGCACCCTCGACATGAACAAGGGCGGCACGGTCGAAGTGGCCGGCGTCCACGTGACCATGGTCCACGCCGACCACTCTTGCGGGATTCAGGAAGCCGATGGCTCGATCGTCTACGGCGGGGAGGCGGTCGGTTATGTGGTGCGGCTGGAGAACGGCTTCACCTTTTATTTCGCTGGAGACACCAACGTGTTCGGTGACATGGCCTTGATCGGGGAGCTGTATCGACCGGACCTCGCGATTTTGCCAATCGGGGGACACTATGTGATGGGGCCGCGCGAGGCGGCCAAGGCGGTCGAGTTGCTGGGGGTGAAGCAGGTGATTCCGATGCACTTCGGGACCTTCCCGGTGCTGGCCGGCACGCCTGAAGACCTTCAAGCGAGGGTGGCCTCGCTGGGCTGTCAGGTCCTGGCGATGAGGCCGGGAGAGACCCTGCGCTGAAGTGATCCTGCGAACCGTCCGAGGAGAGGCCGTCTCCCGGTGGTTTCCATCACACCAGGCGCGGCATCGCGGGTGTTATTCTGTCACCCACGTGCTGTCTCGACTGACCTCTGGAGTGCCTGCGTGCTGGATTTTTTCGGACTGAGTGAGTCTCCCTTCATCGACGCGGTCGATGTCCGGATGCTCTACATGTCGTCGCAGCACCGGGCCAGCCTGGCCAAATTGCTGTATGCCATCACGGAGCGCCAGCCACTGGCGGTACTGGTCGGGCCATTCGGGACGGGCAAGAGTCTGATCCTGTCGCAGCTCAACCATGTGTTGCGGGCGGACGGCCGCTACGAGATCGTGCATATCCAGAACCCCGCCTCGTATCCGACTGAAAGCGCCTTGATGCAGAAGGTGGCCCTGGAACTCGGGTTACCGCTGCGGCGGGGCAAGGGCAAGCAGATGAGCGACCTGTTGGGGCACCTGATTCACCTGGCCGCCGAAGACCGTCATGTCGTCCTGATCATCGATGAGAGCCAGAACCTCGGGAAAAATGCGAGTCGCAACCATCTCGAACTGCTCCGCGAGTTCTCCAACCTGGACGCGGGACGCAAGCTGATCACCAGTGTCCTGGTGGGGCAGCCGGAATTGCTCACCCGCCTGGCCCTCAACCCTGCCCTGGAAAATCGGGTGGCCATCCGCGCGACGCTCACGGCCCTCGACCCAGGTGAGAGTCGCCGTCTGATTGCCCATCGGGCGCGGGTCGCTGGTCGGGAAGACGCGCTGCTGACGGATGCCGCGTGCGACCTGGTGCACGTGCTCGCGAATGGCTTGCCGCGTCGAATCAACCAGATTTGCTGGAATGCGTTGCCCATCGCCTACGGGCGCGGGGAGAACGTGATCGGGGTCGAAGCGGTTCAGGAGGCAGCGCTCGCAGGCCTGATGCTCGAGCCACTGCTGAACTCGGAGGCCTTGGAGGTGAGCCGTGCCTGAGGGAACCTGGGACCAGTTGTTGAACGTCACGCAGGCCCGTTTGGGCCCTCAGGCGGGCGGCGATCGCCGCAAGCTGGCCCTCGACAAGCTCGCGCCGAATCCTGACCAGCCGCGCAAGTTTTTCGACGCAGCGGCGCTCGATGACCTGGCGGCGAGCCTGAAGGTTCACGGGGTGTTACAGCCGCTGCTGGTGCGTCCTCATCCGCGGGAAAACGGTCGCTGGCAGATCGTGGCAGGCGAGCGCCGCTGGCTCGCCGCCACCCAGGCAGGCCTGACGGAGGTCCCGGTGGTGGTGCGGGAGTTGGATGACCGTCTGGCACGCGAGATCGGTCTGGTTGAAAATGTGCTGCGGGAAGACATCACCCCGATGGAGGAGGCCCGCGCCCTGCGGGCCCTGCTCGACGAGACGGGGTGGTCTTACGCTCAGCTGGGTGACCGCCTGGGCAAGAACAAGGCCTGGGTCGACCACCGGGTGCGTTTGTTGAAGATGCCGTCGCCACTTCAAGAGGCGCTCGAACGCCAGATCGCCACTCCCGAGGGCAAGCTTCAGCGCCCCTTCACCCCTCGTCACGCCGGGGCGGTTGTTCAGGTGCCAGAGGAGCAGCAGGCGGAGCTGGTGGCGGCCGTCTTTGCCGAGGGATTGTCGGTGGCCGAACTGGACCGCCGGGTCAAGGCGATGCTGCCTGTGGTCCTGAACGCTGCGCCGGAGACCGTCTTGCCGGACGGAGATGCCCTGCCCCCACTGCAAGCTGCTCAGCCCGCGCGGGGCAGGCCTGCCAGACTGGCCGGCAAGTCCGGTGGCCGGTCCGGCCGTGTGGCCATTGGGTCACTGCAGACGCATGCGCTGCTGGAACAAGCGCGTCGGGCGGATGGCACGGTGGAAGTGGCGGCCCTGCTGGTGGCATTGGCGGCTGATCAGGCGGCGCTGCTGGCGCGCCAAGAATAACCTTCCGCCGCTTCATTCAATCCGCGCCTCCTGGGTGGCGCCTGGTCCGCGCCGGCTCACCTCTGGCGTGGCGCCTGAGGCGCGCTGCGCCGGCAGAAGTTTTCAGAGCTTATGCGCACGAAAAAGCCCGGCCATTGGCCGGGCACAAGCGTCAGGACAACTGGTGTCGCGGCTCAGGCCGCGACACCCTTGGCCGCGCTGATTTCTTTGACCATCTCGGGAATGACCTTGAACAGGTCGCCCACAATCGCCAGGTCGGCCTGTTTCATGATCGGGGCCTCTGCGTCGGTATTGATGGCCACGATGTAGCCTGCTTCCTTCATGCCGACCCAGTGTTGCACTGCACCTGAAATCCCGGCCGCGATGTAGAGTTTGGGTTTGACCGTGACACCGGTCTGCCCGATCTGTTCATTGGCGGGCCGCCAGCCGGCATCCGTCACGGCTCGAGAGGCTCCCACCGCCGCGCCGAGCGCGCGGGCCAGTTCTTCGATGATGCCAAACTTGTCGGCCCCCCCGACGCCCCGCCCGCCGGCCACCACAATTTCCGCATCGGTCAGGTTGATCTTGCCCGACTGCAGTTCCTCCACGAAGGCCTTGACCTTGGTACGCGCCGCCAGCAGATTCGGCTCGAGCGCCACGGCATTGATCGTGCCCGCCTTGCCGGCCCCGCCGGCTGCCGGTTCGAACGCCTTGGGCAAGACGGTGATCAGGGCGGTGCCACCGCTGGTGGCCAACGTGGCCAGCACGTTGCCGCCGAAGATGGGGCGAGTCACCTTGAACTGCCCGCCCTCCGCCAGGATGCCGTTGGCGTCCGGAGCGACACCGGTCTTCAAGCGTGCCGCCGCGTAGGCGGCCATGTCGCGCCCGGCGCTGGTGGCAGAGAACAAGGCCACGGCCGGTTGATGCTGCGCCAGCAGGTGGGCAGCCACCGCCCCGAAGGCTTCGGCGCGGTAGGTCGCGAGGTCTCCGTGGTCCGCCACCCACACCTGGTCAGCGCCCATGTCGCCCAGACCCTGCGCGGCGCCCTGGCAGGCGCTGCCGATCAACAGAACGTGGACGGCTTGACCGGATTGATTGCCCAACTCACGGGCCTTCCCGAGCAGTTCACGGGTGGTGCTTTCGAGCGCATCGCCTTGCTGCTCGGCGACGACCCAGATGCCTTGGTTGCTCATGGTCTTCCTCCTAAATGAACTGCTTGCCCTTGAGGGCCGTGACCGCCTCTTTGGCCGTCTCCATCGCGTCGCCTTCGACGCGCCGGCCGGCCCCGCGGGCTGGGGGCGCCGTCAGGGCGGAGGTTTTTACACTGGGGGTCAGTCCACCAGACAGACCGAGGTCGCCCAGTGACCAGGTGTCGAGTGGCTTGTTTTTGGCGCTCATGATGCCTTTGAAGGTTGGTAGGCGTGGGTCCCACGGGAACTTGCCGACACTGACGACCGCGGGAGTCGCGACCTCGACCGTCTGCTTGCCTTTCTCCACGTGCCGGATCACTTCGGCCGTCGTGCCGCTCAGCTTGTACTCACTGGCATACGAGACCAGCGGCCAGCCCAGCAAACCCGCCACTTCTGCGCCGGTGTTGAAGGCTTCGCCTTGAATACCTGGGATGCCAAAGGTCACCACTCCGACCTCGCCGAGCTTTTCGGTCACGGCTTGGAGCACCTGCGCTTGGGCCAACGTGTCGGCGTCCGCCAGCTGGGCGTCTTCCACCAGAATGCCCTTGTCCGCCCCCATCGCCAACGCCTTCTTGACGACCTCGCGTGCCTTCGCCGCGTCGCTGGTCAGCGACACCACGACGACCTCCAGGCTGCTGTCCGCATCTTTGAGACGCAGCGCCGCTTCCAGGGCGAGTTCGTCGAATGTGTAAGGGACGCGCGGCACGCTGCTCACGTCCAGGGCGGTCGAACCAGGGGCCATGCGCACTTGTTCGAAGTCGGGCACGACCTTGAGGGACACGATGATCTTCATCGTTTCGGGCTCCTTCAGCGGTGGGTGGTCTGGAATCACGCCGGTAGCGTCGCCGTCGACGCTTGCGGGAACTTCGTGGTCCGGGTGGCCGACGGTTCGGCCGTCGGCACTTTCATGATGACACAAGTATAGCGAAACGCAATAGTGGATATAGCGATTCGTCATAGATTGTCCGCGGTATGACGTCCGGGATGATTTCCCCGTGTTGGGATGCCTGGGAAGTCGGCTATGATTGAGAGCGACGCGCGCCCGCGCCAGACGACCACGGCGGTCGGCGACACGGAAGGGGGCGGTGCCGTCGTGAGCGAGGAGAGTGTGCGATGACCACGACGATCGCCCCTGATACGGGCATTCCGCGTTTGCTGGCCGGTGAGAGCCGCATTCCGTTGCGGGCGCCACGCGGCAGCACGCGCCATTGCAAGGGGTGGGTGCAAGAGGCCGCCCTGCGGATGTTGCTGAATAACCTCGATCCTGAGGTGGCCGAACATCCCGATGAATTGGTGGTCTACGGCGGTACGGGCAAGGCCGCCCGCGACTGGCCCGCCTTGAGGGCCCTGGTCAAGGCCTTGCTGACGCTGGAGGATGACGAGACGCTGCTGGTGCAGTCGGGGAAGCCCGTCGGTCGCTTTCCCTCTCATCCCGATGCCCCGCGGGTCTTGATCGCGAATTCCAACCTGGTCGGACACTGGGCCACCTGGGATGAGTTTCGACGCCTGGAAGCGGCTGGTTTGACCATGTTCGGCCAGATGACGGCCGGGTCCTGGATCTACATCGGCACGCAGGGCATCCTGCAAGGGACCTACGAGACCTTCGGCGCGCTGGCGCGCCAGCATTTCGGCGGAAGCCTGCGCGGGCGCATCACCGTGACGGCCGGCCTCGGCGGCATGGGAGGGGCTCAACCGCTGGCTGTCACCATGAACGATGGCGTGGTGCTGGCGATCGAGGTGGACGCTTCTCGGATTGCCCGCCGCCGTGAGACCGGCTACGTTCAGCAGGCCTTTACCAGCCTGGATGCCGCCTGGGCGGCCGCGCAGGCGGCCGCGGCGGCGGGAGAAGCCTGTTCCATTGCTTTGGAAGGCAATGCCGCAGAGTTGCTTCCGGAAATGGTCTCTCGCGGGATGATACCGGACGTGGTGACGGATCAGACCAGTGCCCACGACCTGATGACCGGCTACATCCCGCCAGGCCAGACGGTGGAGGAGGCCAAGGTCTTTCGCGCGGCGGAACCCTCCGCCTACCTGAAGGCTGTGGGGGAGGCCTGCGCGGCGCACGTGCGAGCCATGCTGGCCATGAAAGACCACGGGGCGATCGTTTTCGACTACGGCAACAACCTGCGTCAGGTGGCGTTGGATCACGGCGTCGCGCGGGCGTTCGATTATCCGGGCTTCGTACCGGCCTACATCCGTCCGCTCTTCTGTGAGGGCAAGGGGCCTTTCCGCTGGGCAGCGTTGTCGGGCGATCCGGCCGACATCCGGGCCATCGATGCGATGATTCTGCGCGAGTTTGCGGACGATGCGCACCTCTGCCGCTGGATTCGTATGGCCGGGGAACAGGTTCATTTCCAGGGTCTGCCTGCCCGCATCTGTTGGGTAGGATATGGGGAGCGCGCGCGTCTGGGGCGCCTGATCAACCAGATGGTGGCGCAGGGCGAGGTGTCCGCACCGGTCGTGATTGGCCGCGATCACCTCGACTGCGGCTCGGTGGCCTCTCCCAACCGGGAAACGGAGGCCATGAAAGACGGTTCGGATGCCATTGCGGACTGGGTCTACCTCAATGCCCTCATCAACGCCGTGGGAGGGGCATCCTGGATCTCGTTGCATCACGGGGGCGGGGTGGGCATTGGCTATTCCTTGCACGCCGGCATGGTGATCGTGGCGGATGGGACCCCCGAGGCGGAGCGTCGCCTGCTGCGCGTGCTCACCAGTGACCCGGGCATGGGGGTGATCCGCCACGTCGATGCTGGTTACGAGGAAGCTGCCGAAGCGGCCCGGGAACGCGGGGTTCGGATTCCGATGTGGGAGGCCTGAACTTGCCGGATGGCCATTGTCGGGGGATGGTTGCCAAGGTCTTGAAAAAATTTTTCAGACGTTCCTCAAGTGTGGCTTGACGGCTTCCGATGACAGGAATGGAGATCCCCAGGACCGGTCCTGCCACGGACGGCCCACCGGATTGGCGTCGCAAGCGCACGGATGTGCGGGGGTCGGTTTCCAAGATTCGCGATGCCACCGAAGATGACGGCCTCCCCTTCAACGGGGAGGCCGTCATGTGTTTGGGCCCAGTGTAACCGCGAGGAGGAAGCGGGCAACGGGTACAATGCGGTGTCATTACCCTTCGTTCGATGGGAGTTCTTGCGCATCATGACCTACCGTGTGACCCTCATTCCCGGCGATGGTATCGGCCCGGAGATCACCCAGGCCGCCACCCGCATCCTGGAGGCCACGGGGGTTCCATTTGAATGGGAAACGGTCCAGGCGGGCGTGACGCACATGGAACAGACGGGCGCCACGGAGCCACTGCCTGATTCGGTGCTGGATTCGGTCCGACGCAACAAGCTGGCTCTCAAGGGCCCGATCGGGACGCCGATCGGCACGGGATTTCGCTCCGTCAACGTGGCCTTGCGACAGGGCCTCGACCTCTACTCTTGCGTGCGTCCCTGCAAAACCTACCCTGGCATCATGTCGCGCTACAGCGAGGTGGACCTGGTCATCATTCGCGAGAACACGGAAGACCTGTATGCTGGTATCGAGTTTGACATGGGCTCGGAAGGCGCCAAGGCCATCTGCGACGTGGTGCAGACCTACGCTCCCAAGAAGTGCATCGCGGCGGATGCAGCCATCAGTCTGAAACCCATCTCTGAGCGGGGCAGTCGGCGTATTGTCGAGTTCGCGTTCCAGTACGCCATCGACAACCATCGGCGTAAGGTCACGGCCATCCACAAGGCCAACATCATGAAAGCCTCGGACGGATTGTTTCTCCGGGTGGCCCGCGAGGTGGCGGCGCAATACCCGCAGATCCAGTTTGAGGAGATGATTGTCGATGCGGCTTGCATGAACCTGGTGATTCGACCGGAATCCTTCGATGTGATGGTGCTGGGGAATCTCTACGGCGACATCGTTTCGGATCTCTGTGCCGGCCTGATTGGCGGGCTGGGCGTGGCGCCAGGGGCCAACATCGGCACCCATGCCACCGTGTTTGAAGCCACCCACGGCACGGCGCCTATGATCGCGGGTAAAGGCATTGCCAACCCCCTGGCAATGCTGCTTTCGGGGCGCTTGATGCTGGAGCACATCGGCGAACGGGAAGCGGCTCGCAAGCTTGATGAGGCCATCAAGGTCGTGCTGCGGGACGGAACCGCCTTGACACCAGACCTCAATCCGAGTGGCACCGGGACCACGGCAGGCTTTGCGGATGCCGTGATTCAGGCGATGCAAACGCCGGTTTCCGCCTGAGGGGGCCTGACGTGGCTGCGCCACCTGAGTGGCTTTCCATCGCGCAGATCGTCACCACGCACGGGGTGCGTGGGGACCTCAAGCTGCGACCATTGACCGATGATCCCTTGCGCTTGAAGGAACTCAAAACCGTCTCGGCCCACTTGGCGGATGGCAGCCGCGAGGAACTGACGGTGGAAGACGTGGTTCTGCGCAAGGACGGTGTCTTGATGGCACGTTTTCGGGGCTATGACGCGCCGGAGCCCGCAGCCAGATTGCGCCAGGCCTGGCTGCAGGTCCCCTATGCGGAGGCCAAGCGCAAGCCTGGGCAGATTCTTTACGCGGATGTCCTCGGGCTGCAAGCCGTCGATGACGCCTCCGGGACACCCATCGGGGAGGTGGTGGAGGTGTTGCGAGCCGGGCAGGACTTGCTTGAGATTCGCCGCCCTGACGGCAGCGAGGTCTATGTCCCCTGGGTCGACGCGTTCGTCCTCAAGGTTGACCGGGAGGCGGGCGAGGTCAGGCTTCACCTGATCGAGGGAATGCTGGAGTGAGTCGGTTACACATCGACTATCTCACTCTGTTTCCGGACGCCTTCGGCTACCTGCAGACTTCGATTCTCAAACGTGCGCAGGCGGCGGGCGTACTCACGACGGCCCTGCACGATATGCGGGACCAGGCCACGAATCGGCATCGGACCGTCGACGACAAGCCTTTCGGCGGGGGAGTCGGCATGGTGTTGAAGCCCGACATCGTCTGGAAGTCCCTGCAGTCCGCCAATCTGCCCTCCCATGCCCGCATCATCGTGACCACCCCACAGGGCCGGACCTTCGACCAGGCTTATGCCAAGGAACTCGCCAAGGAAAGCCATCTGGTCTTTTTGTGCGGCCATTATGAGGGGATCGACGAACGGGTTCATCAACATATGGTCACGGATGAACTCTCGATCGGCGACTACGTGTTGACGGGAGGCGAACTCCCCGCGTTGGTCGTGACGGATGCCGTGGTGCGCCTGTTGCCGGGGGTACTCGGGAAGCAGGCCTCGCCCCACGAGGATTCTTTTTGGGACGGCCTGCTCGATTACCCGCATTACACGCGGCCGGCAGACTTCATGGGCCACGGCGTACCTGAGGTGCTGCTGTCTGGGGACCACGCCCGCGTGGCACGCTGGCGGCGAGAACAGGCCTTGCAGCGAACCTTCGAGCGTCGTCCGGACCTGCTGGCCGGGGCAGACCTGACGAAAACGGACCAACGATTCCTGGCCCAACTGGCGGCCGAACGAGAGCGCTTGGTTGCCGCTGATGCGTCCGCTGAGCCGGGGAGGGGCTTGGCAGATTCAGAGGATTAGTATTAAAATAAGTTTAAGCCCAATGGGGGGCAGTTGGTGGCCAATGACGGCGAAACATCGGGACGTATTGTTCCCGGATGAAGGAGCCTCCCGCTTGGAAGACAAACAGCTGAATACGGTCCCGCCCCACACGGTGCGCCACGTCGACGGTGTGATGCATTTGCAGTTGCACCCCGCTCCCCCTGCGGGCGCGGAACAGGGGCGTCACGACAACATCGCGGACCTCCGCAAAAATTGAACCTGCTGTGCTTCGGGCAGGCTGAGGTGGCGGGACCCGCCTCGACGTGGCTCTGAAGCTTGGTGGGCCGACACGCGTGCGTGTCGACTTCGTGGAAAGGGGCACCTGACGGTCACGTCGTGTGCCCCTTCCGCGTGCGTGGCGACGGCCCCCTCGTCCGTGTCGGGGGTGAGGGGCCTCTACTGATTCACTTGGGCGGAGGGTAGTCGGGAACCGGCGTGGGCGTCGGCGCCGCGTACATCGCACCACGGACCCATTCTCCCCATTGGGGACGGATGTATTTCTCATAGAGCCAGCCCAGCGCGAAACCGGCGCCAATCCCGATCACGGTCCCGATGGCCGGCCCGAGGAAGGTCGATCCCACGAACCCGCCCACCAGTGTGGCGGTCGCGCCGGTGGCCGTGTAGCCGGCGGCATCCGCCACGATCAAGGCGTTGCGTTGCTGCTCGGTGATCTTTCCTGCGGCGAAGTCCAACAAGTTCGTGACCAGCGCCATCGGAATCGCGACGAGGGCCGAACTGCCAATGGCCCGGGCCACGTTCCCCACTGACAGAAACGTGTGTCGAAACGCGGAGCCGACCCCTGCCTGGATCCCCTGGGTGTACTGGGTCTTCTGGGCCACCGAAGAGGCCGCCTTCATGCCTTTCGGCAACGCGGTGGCGCGGCTGGTGCGCCCGGAAAAGCGGGCCGCACTCGCGCTGACCCGTGCTCCGCCCATTTTCAGGGCCTTGGCCACTTCAAAGCGGGCGCCCACGGCCACCGAATTGACGTTTCTGAAGGCCGCCAGGGCGGAGGCGCTGGTGCGCATCCCGGCCACGTAAGGGTCGGCAGCCGAGGTCGGCACCCAGGTTTCCCAGGTCGTCACGGGCGCCTGGCCGGGATACGCCGGCGTGCTGACGTAGGCCGCGCCGGGGCTCGCGGGCGGGGTCATTGGACCTTGGGCAGCGGGCGGCAGCGACGGGCCGCTGAAATACCCTTGCACGTTCGGGTTGGTCATACGTGGCTCTCCCGCGGGTGACACATCCATCCGCAGAGAATATCCGACGGTCCGACATCAACCTTGTCGCCAGAGGGGAAAGGGTGAGTCAAGTTTTGATTAAGTCTCGACTTAGGTTTTGTTTGCCGGCGCCCCGCTCATCATCGCTACTGGAACGGGTTGGCGAAGTTTCGCTTGGGTTGCTGCGCTGGCTCCGCCCCCTTGGCTTTGCGGGGGCGTTGCGACGGCGTGGTGAGGGGCATGGTCTCGAGCGGCAGACCGGCGCCGATTGGCGAAGCCTCCTCCTGCTTCAAGATCACGATGTCCACGCGGCGATTGCGCTTGCGTCCCTCGGAGAGGCCGTTGCTGGCCACCGGCTTGTTCTCGGCAAAGGCTGCCACGGACATCCGATGGGCCGGCAGACGAACCTGGTCGATCATGTAGCGCGCCACAGCCGTGGCGCGGGCGCTGGAGAGTTCCCAGTTGGAGGCGAAACGGGCGGTGCGGATCGGCAAGCTGTCGGTGTGACCTTCCACGCGGATCTCGTTCGGCAAGCCTTTGAAATTCGCCGCGACCTTTTTCAAGACGCGCTGGCCGGCCGGCTTCAAAACGGCTGAGCCTGAGTCGAAGAAGCTGGTGTCGATCAGGCTGACGATCATCCCCCGTTCATCGATGTCGACCTTCACATCGCTTTTGGGGTCGGTCTTGACCAGCGACACCAGCACCGCGTCCGCCGTTGCTTTGAATTTGCGAGTTTGCTTGCTGTCGTCATTCTGGAAGGCCAGCCGATCGGACACCTTCGGTTTGACCGTCTTCTTGATGGAGGTGGCCAGACTGCCCGCCAAACGATCGAATTTTTCGCCGCTGATGGAGCTGGAGCTGGCATACAGCACGATGAAGAAGACCAGCAGCAACGTGATCATGTCGGCGTAAGTGACCATCCAACGTTCCCGGCCACCGGAATCCGCTGCTGCGGCGCCCTCTTCGCGGTCGTGGTACCAGTCACGGCCCATGGGTCAGTAGATCTCCGGGTCGTTCGGATTCTGACCGTACATGTCGTCGTATTGCTCTTCTTCCGGGTCCGTGTAGGCCGGGGGTGCTGCCGCGGCGGCGACGGGAGCGGTGGCCGCCCGGCGCGCGCGACGTTCACGCAACACGGCGAGTTCGCGGCGCTTCTGGGGCGGAAGGGCGCCGCGCAGGCGTTCCCGCACGAACTCGGGCTTGGCCCCCTCCTGAATGTTGACGAGCACGTCCACCATGACCTGGCGGGCCCGCAGTTCTTCCTCGGAAAGTTTGCGCAGGCGGTTGGCGACCGGAATGCAGACGAGGTTGGCCATGCCCACCCCATACAGGGTCGCGACCATGGCCAGAGCGATGTCGAGTCCGATCTTGTCGGGATTGGTCAGGTTGCCAAGGATCGACACCATGGCCTCGACCGTGCCCAGAATCCCCATGGTCGGGGCGAATCCGCCCAAGCCTTCGAACAGGCTGATGCCGTCGCGATGACGGCCACGCATCGCCGACAACTCGGCCTCCATCAAGCTGCGGATTTCAGCCGGCTCGAAGCCCTCCGCCACGAGTTGCAGCCCCTGGCGCATGAACGGGTCCGGCACGTCGCGAGGGGAGCCCAGCGCAGCGACTCGCCCGCCCTGGCGGACGCGATCGCTGGCCTTGACCAGTTGCGCGACCACGTCCGGCATGTGCAGCCCTTCGGCGGTCACGGACATCATGAACAGGTAAGGCAGGCGCTGAAACACCGCCATCGGGTAGGCAAAGGCCCCCGCCACCAGGGTTCCGCCGATCACCACGATGAACGCGTGCAGGTCCAGCAGGCGTTGGGCCTCGCCTCCTCGGATGAATGCCACGAGGAGCACGAACAGGACCACAAGACCGAACCCAAGCACGCAAGACTCCTTCCATCACCAGGGCGGTGCGCGAGGGCCCGATGGGCGGGGGGCGACAGGCAAGCCGCGCCTTTCATACCCTTCTCGCCGGAGCCCCTATCGCCCAGCGACCAGCCAGGCAAGCCGGCGCCACGCGCCCAGCCTCAGCGGATCACGCGGATGCGATGGTTGTCCTTGTCCGTGACGTAGAGCGGACCATTGCTACCCAGCGCCACTCCACACGGGCTGGAGAATTGCGCCGCAGCCCCCTGGCCATCAGCGAAGCCGCGCACCGAGCCGGCCACGGTACTCACCACGCCATCCCGGGAGATCTTCCGGATGCGGTGGTTCCCCGCATCCGCGACATACAGGGTGCCGTCGCGGTGAAGCGCCAGCCCCGCCGGGGAGTGGAACTGCGCCGAGGCCCCAGTGCCGTCGGCCGCTCCCTGGTGCGAGCCTGCCCAGGTGCTGACCGTGCCCTCCCGCGAGACCTTTCGGATGCAATGGTTGCCGCTGTCCGCCACGTACAAGGTGCCATCGCTGCCCAAGGCCAGCCCCTGCGGCCAGGAAAACCGGGCAGAGCCGGCCTGGCCATCCGCACGGCCTTGCTCCGACCCGGCCAGCGTGCTGACCGTGCCCTCCTTGCTGATCACGCGAATGCGGTGATTGCCACTGTCTGCCACATAAAGCGTGCCATCTGGTGCGAGGGCCAGGCCGTGTGGCCAGGCGAATTTGGCCAAGTCGCCGGCGCCATCGGCATAGCCTGGGGTAGAGCCTGCCAGCGTGCTCACCTCCCCTTTCCACGACACCATTCTGATACGATGGTTTCCCCCGTCGCTCACGTAGGTCGTGCCATTCCAGAGGGTCTCCACCGCCAGAGGCGTGGCGAATTGGGCCACTTCGTAGCTGCCCTCCTTGAACCCCATTTGCGTCCCGGCTGGCGTGGTGACGACGCCATCCGGTAGGATGCGACGAATGCGGTTGTTCTCCGTATCGGCGACGAACAGGACCCCGAAATAATTGACGTGGGCGCCTTGCGGGAACGCGAATTTGGCCCCGCTTCCTTGTCCCTTGAGAAAGCCGCGCGTCGACCCTGCCAGGGTAGTCACTTCGCCCGTGAGCTCCAGCCCCGGGACGGTGGGCGACTGGCTTTCCGCCGTCTCGGGTGAAGGGTCGGAAGGGGTTGCCACGCCCGCGGCTTTGGCCACGCGTAGCGCGTCCACGTCAGGATCAAGCTGGAGCGTCTGCGCAGGGGCGGCCGTCCCAGCCAAAGGTAAACTGAGTTGCGCGGGCGAAGCAGCCGCGAGCGGCCGAATCCAGCCCCCCTCAGCGTTGCTGGCGGGAGCCATCGGGATGGCGTTGCCCCTCCCGCCTTGGCAGGCCCCCAAGGTGGGAAGCAGGAGGTACAACACCGCACGGACTAACCGCTCGCCTGAGCGCACGTCGCAATCCTTTTCACCAGAGAGCAGGGCCTCGCCTCCGCCACGCAGGGTTTTGTGGACAGGTGGGTAACCCTTGCCAGGTTGCCTACTCTTTGATGATTCCCTGGATTTGATTATGTGAATCGGGTTATGTGAATGGTCTTATGTGGGCCCCGCGATTCCTCCGCAGATCAGCGTCCGCGCGTGCGCGATGCGCTGGAGGGAGGTTCGGATGCGGCATCCGGCTCAGGGGACTCTGCCGCGTCCGGCACCCCCAACGCCCTGAGAATTGACTCCATCAGGCGGGTGACTCCCACCACTCGCAATTCCGGTGGGATGGGAACGCTGCCGAGGTTGTGTTTGGGGACGAGGGCGGTCTTGAATCCGAGCTTGGCCGCTTCCTTGAGTCTTGCTTCGAGGCCTGATACCGCGCGAATCTCGCCATTCAGACCAATTTCTCCGAGGGCCACCAGGTCTGCTGGCAGCGGCACGTCCCGCAAACTGGAGGCGATCGCCAGCGCGACAGCCAGGTCGGCGGCCGGCTCCCCGATATCGAGCCCCCCTACCACATTGAGGTAGGCATCCGCCTTGGCCAGACTCAGGCCGACCCGCTTTTCGAGCACGGCCAGGATCTGGACCAGGCGATTGTACTCCAGACCGGTGGCGCTGCGTCGCGGCTGAGCCAGGGCACTCGGGCTGACCAGGGCCTGCACCTCGACCAGCAGCGGACGAGTGCCCTCCATGGTGGCCACGATCGCGGAGCCGCTCGCATCGGGCGCCCGTTCAGCGAGAAAGAGCTCCGAGGGATTCAACACCTCGCGCAGGCCGGCCGTTTCCATTTCAAACACGCCGACCTCGTTGGTGGCGCCGTAGCGGTTCTTGACCCCGCGGATCAGGCGGTGGCTCTTGAAGCGATCGCCTTCGAAATACAGCACCGTGTCGACCATGTGCTCCAGCACGCGGGGGCCAGCCAGTGTCCCCTCCTTGGTGACGTGGCCGACCAGGCACAGGGCAATGCCTTCCTCCTTGGCGAGTTTCAGCAGACAACCGGTGGCCGCACGGACCTGGCTGACGCTTCCAGGCAGGGAGTTGGTCTCGGCATCGTAGACCGCCTGAATCGAGTCAATCACGGCCCAGCTCGGGCGCAAGTCGCGAATCGCTCCTTCGATGGCATGGATATCCGTCTCAGCCAGGACGTGCAGGTTCGCGTGCTCGGCGTTCAGGCGTTTGGCGCGCAGGCGAATTTGCTTGGCGCTCTCTTCCCCCGAGGCATACAGGACGGTCAGACCGCTGGCGGCGATGTTCTGCGCCACCTGTAGCAGCAGGGTTGACTTGCCGATGCCCGGGTCGCCTCCCAGCAACACCAGGGAGCCTGGCACCACACCACCGCCCAACACCCGGTCCAGCTCCGAAAGACCGGTCGGAAATCGCTCTTCCTCGGCCAGGGCGACCTCGGCCATCGGGACCGCGCGAACTCGAACTGCGCCCGATGCGGTCCCCGCTCGCCCCGTGCCGACAGGGGTGACCAGTTCTTCGACGAGGGTGTTCCAGGCCTGACAATCTGGACACTTGCCGAACCAGCGAGCCTGCTCCGCTCCGCAGGCCTGGCAGACGTACTTGGACTTCTGTTTTGCCACGAATCTCCCCCTTTTCAGAGGGAGTTTAATCGAACATATGTTTTAAATCAAGCCAGCCGCTCAACCCTTGACGGCACCGCTGGTCAGACCCGAGACGATGTAGCGCTGGAGCAGCAGCATGACCACCACCACGGGCAGGGAAATGAGAATCGACATCGCAGCGAACTCGCTCCAGGGCTTGGTGGTGGAATACTGTCCCACCATGCCGTAAAGCGCCATGGCGAGCGTGAAGGTCTTGGGGTTTTCCAGCATGGTCCAGGCCAGGACGATTTCGGTCCAACCGGTCATGAACCCAAACAGGGCCGTGACCGCCACCGCCGGCGCGGCCAATGGCAGAATGATGCGCACGAACGCGGAGGTGGGCGTGCATCCGTCGATCAAGGCAGCTTCTTCCAGATCTTTGGGGACCGTGTCGAAGTAACCTTTCATGTTCCAGATGGCGAAGGGCAGGGTGCCGGCCGCATAGGCGATCGCCAGGCCCAACAGGCTGGTGCGGATGTGCAGCACGGAGAGCAGCACGTAGAGCGGCGCCACCGTCGCCACCGCGGGAAACATCTGAAGTACCAGAAAACTCATCAACCCCGCTTCCCGGCCAGGAAAGCGGAAGCGACTGAAGGCATAGGCCGCGGTCGCCCCCAGACCGATGCCGATGGCCGTCGTGCCGGCCGAGAGCAATACGCTGTTCCACAGCAGGCGCCCGAAGGTCAGGCCATCGACCTCGGTCGGGTTGGCGATGACCCGCTGGAAGGAGGCGAACGAGATGCCTTCCGGAATCAGCACGAGCTTGGAGGGAGCCGCCACGCTGTTGGGGTCCAGCGCCATGGCCACGACCCACCAGACCGGAAAGATGGCGAACAGCGAAAAGAAGCAAAGGACGAGGTGGGCGCCTGCGTCACCCAGGCGGCGCCGCTGTCGCGGCGTCAGCCCACGTGAGGGCGCTGGAACGACTACGGGAGAAGCCCGGTGGGCCGCGTCCTCGCGGGTGGGCGCATCGACCGGCGTCACGTCAGACCTCCTCGAGACTGCGCGTCAGGCGCAGGTTGAATTGGGTGAGGCCGAAGAGAATGAAGAAAATCAGGATGGAGAAGGCGGATGCCACCCCATACAGGCCCATCGGGTCGATCAGTTTGTAAGCCTGGGTGACCAGGATTTCGGTCTTGCCGAAGGGTTCCCCGCGCGAGACGAAGTAGATCACGTTGAAGTTGTTGAAGGTCCACACGGCGCCCAGGGTGATGGCCGGGACCATGGTCGGTTTCAACATCGGCACCGTGATGTTCCAGAACTGGGTCCAGGCGGATGCGCCGTCCAGACTGGCTGCTTCGTAATAGTCCTTCGGAATCGCCTGGAGTCCGCCGGTGGCCACCATCATCATGAACGGAAACCCTAGCCAGATGTTGGTCAGCAACACGGCCGCGAAGGCGGTTGGAAAGGCATTCATCCATTCGATACCGGGCAAGCCCCATGCCGCCAACGCGAGGTTGAAGGCCCCGCTCTGGGCATCGAACATGTTGCGCCAGACCAGTGCGGTCACATACACGGGGACGGCCCAGGGCAGGATCAGCAGCGCGCGGTACACGCGTTTACCCCGCAAGCCTTCTCGATTCAGCAACAAGGCCAGGGCCACCCCGATCACGACGTGGAACACCAGGTTGGACACGGTCCAGAGCAAGGTGAAGCCCAACACCCGAAAGAAGTCCACGTCCAGATAGGGAGCACGTTGAAGCAGGGCCCAGAAATTGGCCAAACCGACGAAGTCGGGAGATTGATCGCGAATGTGGGTCGGACCAAAGTTGGTGAAGGCCATCCAGATGCCGTACAGCATCGGATAGAAGGTGATGGCCGCCATCACCAGGGTCGCAGGCAGGATGTAAGCGTAAGCCAGGCGCGCTTCCGGGCGTCTGATGCCCGCCCAAAATGACTGTTTCATGGTTGGTGGGCCCGGATTTCATCGACCTTGGCCTGGATCGATCGGGCGGCCTCACCCAGAGCCTCCGGCGTCGGAGCCTCTCCCTGGACGACTTTACGCAGTGCTTTATTCATCGGTTCCCACACGGCGGCCATATCGGGGCTGATCGAGACGGGCGTTCCCTCGTCTGCCTGGGCATTGAAGACCGCCAAGGGAGACCCCTCAGGAGCCGTGTACCCGCGAATCGCCGGAATGTGACCGGCTTGTTCCGCCAAAAGGGCCTGGCTCTCCGGGGAGGTCACGAACAGGGCGAAGTCCTTGGCCATGCGTCGATGGGCATCATCGGAGTTGGGGTTGAACATCAGACATTTCACCCCCACCCACGGGGCACTCGCTCGGGTATTCGACCAACGCGGCAGTTTGGCCACGCCAAGCCCATCGCCCAGGGCTTTCTGGTAGTCCACCAGGGCCCACGGCCCGTTGACAATCATGGCCGCCTGGCCCTGCTTGTACCAGGAGTCCGGCTTGGCGTATTCGTGGCTGACCATCACCCCGGGAGCCTTCGCCAGTTGGCCGACCAACGACACCGCTGAATTGGCGGCCTCGCTGGCCACTGCGACTCGCCCCGATTCCTCGAACAAGCGGGCGCCGGCGCCAAAAAACCAACCCATCGCGTAATAGAATTCGCCGTTGAAAACGAAGCCCTTGACCTTGTCTGCGCTTTGGCGCCCGATCGCCGCGCTCAACGCGAGCAATTCCTCCACGGTGGTGGGTGGCTTGGTCACGTGACGGCGGTTGTAGTAGAGGGCCACCGTCTCGCGAGATTCTGGGATGGCGCAGAGGCGATCGCCCCGTTTCAGCGCGGCCAGTGCCCCGGGATGAAAACGAGACAGCTCGGCCTCGGAGAACCAGTTGTCGATGCGCAGGGCCAGTTCGGATGCGGCAAATTTCCCGGACCAATCGGCGTCGCCGATCACCAGGTCTGGGCCTCCGTTGGCGGCGGTTGAACGGATGTATTTGTCTTTTAGCTTGTCGTACGGAACCTGCAGGAGCAGCACTTCTCGCCCCGGAAATTGCGCCTGATAGCGGGCGGACAGCGTCCTCAGGGCACTCAACTCAGCCCCGCCCCAGGCGTGCCAGAGCACCAGGCTGTTGGCCGTGGTTCCGGAGTCACACGCCACCAGTGAGGTGAGGGTCAAGGCCGTTGCCAGCAGACAGGTGATGGAAAGGTGGGGTCGTACCGGCACGGCGCTCATACCAGCACTGCGCTGTGGACCCGGGCGGTGTGCAGCAACGCCCGTTCGCTGTCGGCATCGAACACGTGCAACTGGTCCGCGCGAACAGTGAGCGCCAGTTGGTCGCCGCTCTTCAGACGGGGCAACCCCAACGAGTCCAGATCCGCCACCAGAGGTTGTCCTGCACTGGAGCCGTGTAGGTAGGTGCGGGAACCGGCAGGTTCGAGCACGTCGACGGTGACCTCCAAGGAGGATGCAACGGCCTCGGTCTCGGACATCACGGTGAGCGCCTCGGGGCGAATCCCCAGCAAGCGGGGTCCACCGAACAAGCCCCGCTGCTCACCCTCGGTGGCCGAGATCGGTAACCTCAGCGATTGCGCTCCCCACTGAAACAGCACCGCGTCGTCGGCGCGTCTTTCACAGGTGCCGCGCAGCAAATTCATACTTGGGCTTCCGATGAAACAGGCCACGAACACGTTGGCAGGTGCTTCGTAAATCGCGGCAGGGGTATCAATCTGGGCCAACTGTCCCCCGTTCATCACGGCAATCCGGTCGCCCATGGTCATGGCCTCCGTCTGGTCGTGGGTGACATAGACGGTCGTGGTCTGCAATCGCTGATGCAATCGCTTCAGTTCTACCCGCGTCTGCGTGCGCAATTTCGCATCCAGGTTCGACAACGGTTCGTCCATCAGGAAGGCCTGAGGTTCCCGCACGATCGCCCGGGCCAAGGCCACACGTTGTCGCTGACCGCCCGACAGCGCCTTGGGTTTTCGGTCCAAGAGGGGCCTCAGCCCCAAAGAGTCCGCTGCCGCGAGCACCTTCTGCTGAATGGTGTCCTTGGCGATGCCGCGCAACTGAAGACTGAAAGCCACATTATCAAACACGCTGAGATGGGGGTAGAGCGCATAGCTCTGAAACACCATCGCCACATCACGGCCCTTCGGCGGCGTCTCGTTCACGCGTCTGCCCGCGATCCGGATCTCGCCCTCGTCAGGCGTTTCCAGCCCCGCGATCATGCGCAGGGTGGTTGACTTTCCACAGCCGCTGGCGCCCACCAGGACAAGAAACTCTCGGTCGGCAATCTGGAGGGACAGGTCGTTGACGATACGCTGATCGCCGAATCGCTTGCCCACGTTGCGCAGTTCGATCTCCGCCACGATTCGCACCTCGCTCGCCTGGAAAATAAGTGCATTTCGGTTCAGCATCATACCAGACCCGAATCGGGAGGGGACGAGGATTTGACGATCTTCCTGCTGGCCTGATATGCTTCTCACGCATGCCGGCGTAGCTCAATCGGTAGAGCACCTGATTTGTAATCAGGCGGTTGCGGGTTCAATTCCTGTCGCCGGCTCCACCAGTTGAAAAACCAAGCATCCTATGGGAGGATGCCCGAGTGGCCAAAGGGATCTGACTGTAAATCAGACGGCTCTGCCTACGGTGGTTCGAATCCACCTCCTCCCACCATCCCGCCCCGGTAGCTCAGTGGTAGAGCACACCCTTGGTAAGGGTGAGGTCGGCAGTTCAATCCTGCTCTGGGGCTCTCCAACGAACGAACCTCTCGCCCGCAGCGAGAGGTTTTTGTTTTATGAGCCGAAAAGACGCCTGGCAGAGCCCCAGAGGCTTGGGTAGATAAGGAGCGGAGGTTCCTGTCTTGGCGATTGAGCGAGCGCTGGTCTTGATGCGTCCCGGACGACGCCCCGTTCAGGCGCTTCTGTATGTGGATGGGCGCGAATTCTCGGTGCCGTTGCTGCCAGGCAACTCGCTGGAAAGCCCGGAGACGGAGAGGGAGCAGCAGGCGTTACGGGTCGTGCAGGGTCTCCGCGAGAATCTCCTCTCTCTCTGGGCGACGGCCTCCGAACGGGAGGAGGGCCTGCCTGGGGTGCGGGCTCGGCGTGCCAGTCGTCCCACCCGAGGGTACTGGGGTTTCGAACTGGAAAGTGGTGGACTGCTATCGGTCCCCTCCCAATGGATTTCGCCAGACCTCGTCGATTCCAACGCCACAGACCTCCTCGACGTGTTCCTCAAGATGCAGGCTCAGGCGCGCCAGGTGACTGAGGAACTGGGGCGACAACCGACGTCCCACTGAGGCGTCGGTCGTCGCCGGTGCTTCAACTCAGAACCACAAACGGTAGCGATAGTAGGGGTAGTAGAGGCCGCCGTAGTTGTAGAAGAACGGATCGTAAGCCGACCGATATCGCCAATATGCCCCACCCGCGTAGTAATACGGGAATGCATAGGCGCCCATTGGATAGTAGGCGTAATTGCCCCAGGTGTTGGCCCAGAGGGGAGCGTAGCCGCCTAGCCAGCTGGCATACCGGGTGCGAAAACCACCAAGTCGATAGTATTGCAAGGAATAACCCTGCTTGGAGCCGGCCACCTGCTGCGAGTCGAGCGAGACCAGCTTGCCCGAGGCTTCAGCTTCCGTGATTTTATCGGGCAGTTGCCCCAGGGCTGTCTCAAAGGCTTGTTGGTCTTGCGGTGAAATCTCTACCGACAGGAGCTGTCGTGATGTGGCAGGGGGTTTTCCACCGCTGGCGGCGGTGGGGTCGTTCAGCTGCTGGCAGCCGGACAATCCGGCTGCGATCGCCAAAACCGTCACGATCGACGGGCACCAGAGTTGCTTGTAACGCATAGTCCCTCCGCGAATTCAATCGGTTCTGAAACCGAAGAGCAGGGCATGATCTTGCCCCTCACTCGTCCTTAGCCTCTCTCAGACGCCGACGCAACGCCTGTTCTGACGCCGAGGGGTTCTCAGCCCAGGTCTGCAGCCGGTTTCAGTCTTGAGTCTGGGGAGCGTCTGTTGGTGCCGTTTCTCGGGCGCGCTAAGGTGGAAACCTCGTCAAAAGGATGAATGGGCAGTGGCTCACCCACCTGAGACGACACGGGAGGAGGATTGGATGACTTGGAACTCGATACGGCAGTATTTGCCTGGCGTCGTGGGCCTGGTTCTGTCAGCCTGCACCACGGTGCCCGCCGTCTCATCGCAAGCTCGGGTGGCGCCCTTGTCGCTTCCCAGCGCCATCTCGGCCGATGAGGCGAGCCGCACGTTGATTTTCGCCTCGGGAGAGGACGTTTCCTCCGGTTATGCCCTGCAAAGCCGTGGCTTCGGCGGTGGGCACGGCCACGGTGGTTCCATGGGGGCTGGGCGCTCGTTTGGTTCCCACGGGGCGGGGGCTCGGGTGGCGCCCATTGGGGCAAATTATCCCATCACGTCCGGGCCGCGCCCCGGTCCAGGGATGCCTTCCGGCGTTTCCCGTGTGCCGGGGGGCGGTCCCCATTCGTCACCCGGGAGACACGGCACAGGTACCTGGTCTCCCAGCGGCACTGGCGGTGGACGTTTCCAGGGTGGCGATGGTCGTCACCACGGCGGCCCCGGTTATCAACACGGTGGTAACGGGACCCGCCACGGCGGGTACCACGGCCACGGCGGCCACTACGGCCACGGAGGCCACTATGGACACCGCGGCCGCTACGGACACTGGGGGCACGGAGCCTACGGCTCATACTACCGCTATGGCGACTATCTCTATCCGTACTATGCCGGCTGGGCGGGTAGCTATTATCCCTATGGCCCTGAATCTTATCTGTACTGGCGTGATCAGGCCTGGTGGCCTTCCCAGGCGCTGATCGACTCTGGAGTGGCTTCGGTCCAGTCGAATCAATCGTTTGCCGTGGTGCATCAGGACCGACTGGTTCCGGAGACGGTTCGATTGGAAGCGAATGCTGAGCTGGTCCTCTACAACGCGGACGCGCACGCCCATCGGCTCGTTTTCGCGTCTGGCGATGGCGCCGTGGTTCAAACGCTCGAGGTCCCCTCGCGCGTCACCTCGTCACCCGTTCGGTTGACAGCGGCGGGCCGCTATCGCGTCAGCGATCCAGACCGGGTCACGTTGCAGGGCTGGGTAGAGGTCCAGTAGCCCAGGTCTCACCCCCGCCCCTGAATGTCGGTCAGGGGCGGGGGGCCGCGTTTAGCTGCTTGACCTCGGCCGGCGTGGGTAGGGGGAGGGCCGTCTTGAGTCGGCCTGGCCCGAAAGGAATTCCCCTTCCCGCCTCCGCTGGCGGCCAACTTGTGGTGCGGGTCTTGCCCGTTCGGAACCGGCAGTGGGCCCCGCCAGACCCCTCTTCGACGCCGATGTGGCCCCTCGTTCAGTGAACCATGCCGAGCCTGAGGTGCCTGCGCGGTTTCCTCCAGCAATCGGGGAGGCGCGATTCAGGCTCGTTTCGGCAACTTGCCGGAATCCGCGTTTGCCGATATAACTTGATCGCTTACATCGGCCCAGGCTGGCCCCCATCCAAGGAGGAAAGTGAGACCCCATGGCACGGCAAAAATTCGAGCGTAATAAAACGCACGTGAACATCGGCACCATCGGGCACGTCGACCACGGCAAGACCACGTTGACGGCCGCGATCACGATGACGTTGGCCGCGTTGGGCCAGGCGGAAGCAAAGCGTTACGACGAGATCGACGCGGCGCCGGAAGAGAAGGCTCGCGGTATCACGATCAACACGGCTCACGTGGAGTACGAGACGG
>JAYKJB010000061.1 GCA_035285325.1 Candidatus Sericytochromatia bacterium | reverse complement strand
CCGGGTTCATGAACCAGCTGAATGGAAATGGCCCGGTGGCTCAGGAAGCGAAGCGGGCTGAAGAGCAGGTGACCGCCAAACTCACCGAGACGAAAAATGCGGCGGGTAACGACTTCAAGAGGGCCCTCAATGCAGCTGCTGGTGCGGTGAACACAGTCGCCGGCGCGGCGGGCGCGGACCCAGGTGCCACCAAGGTGGCATAACTGGTGCCGGACCAGATTCGGTTGGCCGTGCTCCATTCGCATAGGCCCTCAAACCGGACCGCTTGTCGGTCCGGTTTGTCGTTGCTGGTAGGTGTCGCGTGTCCTCGCCTTCCCGGCGTGGGAGGGGTTGCGGTCGTGCCTGGCTCCTCGATGGGTTGGACTCTCAATGCCATTGCATCATTTTTTTCGCGGTATAGGGCGTGTGTTTGTGTACACGTTTGCACTCCTTTTTGTTGGGGAACACAGTGAGGGGCGCCCTATGGCCAGTGCGCCAGCGATGTAGCCAGGAGGAAACGGCAAGGTGGAGAAGACGCAATCGCCCAATCCCGACAGCAAGGAAGCCATCGCAGAGGCGCAACGGCAGCTTGAAGAAGTGCGCACGCAGCTCTCTCAAGCCACCAAGGGGGCGCAGGAGACCATTTCGCGGCAAGTTCAGGCCGCTCGTCAGCGGGTGGAGGTGGCGCAGGCTGACCTGCAGCAGGCCCGCGAGGTGCGGGAACGCTTGGAGGGACGTCGGGAAGAGCCCGGCATCGAGGAGCACTTTCAGCGCATGAGCCTGCTGGAAAAGGTGCATGCGGCCACCGAAACCTTCGCCTCCGTCGAACTGGCCGTGTGGGAGCGAAATGCCCAGCAGTTGGCTGCAATTCCCGCTGGCGAGGATCCGGCCGCTTTGTCGGAGGCGAAGCCTCTTGACTTGCGGATCCCCGTGGCAGACTTGGATTACCTGACGGAGCGCACGCTGCTGGACGTGGCCCTGCTGGAGTACCACTGGTACCGCAATCGGGCAGGCATTGACGTGGTGCTGCGTGCCTCGGGCAATGCGTTTCGCGCCCACGACGGGTCCGAGGATGAGCAGGAGGCGGCCGCAGCGGCCCTCAAGCAGGCGATGGGGGCCGATCAGGACCTCACCATCGCGGTGGGCCGCCTCAGCGCCGTGTTCGAGGAGGCCTTCGCTTTGCTGGACTGGGGGCAGGCTGCCGGGGCGCGTTTGCGTCAGATGCCGGCCGCGGCGCGCCAGACGGCCCTGGAAGATGCGGATTGGAACAAATTGAACGGAAGTTTGCTGGCGATCCTGGAATTGCGGGCCCGCTATGAGGACCATCCCGCTCTGGGACCGCTGTTTGGGGAACGGGACTGACCGTTTCGCTCGTGCCGGTCGAATCCCTGACCCCGGCGGACCTGACCACGCTGGTCCGCGCAACTGATTGGGCCCCGGCTGGTTTGCCGCCTGGAATGTCCTCAGTCTGGCTTCCGAGCTGGCGGTCTCATATGGAGGCCGGCCGCTTGGAGGCGTGGGCCGCTTCATCGCCCGTCGGGGTGGACGGGGTCTTGCTGGTGCAGCCCTTGGCTGCGGGACACGGGACGCTGGTGGCCACGCTGGGGTCCTGGGAGGCCCCTGTTCAGCGGGGCCTGTTGACGGCCTTGCAGAGCCGCTACGAGGTGATCACGGCGGCAGAAGGCATCTTCTCCCACCCTCTGGACGGGTTGCAGGCCGAGGGCTTCCAGGCGTGTCACCGGCAGGAATGGTGTAACACGCTCGCGGCGACGGATTATGCCACCGGGCAGCGGGCAGAGGCCGATTTGTCCCCGTGGGCTCCCGGCGATTGGGAGGAGGCCGCTACCCTGGTGTGTCTTGCCCACGAGGCGCTTCCTTCCGGGCTGCTCCTGGCCTGGCCCGCGGTCCCCTCACGGGCCAACCTGCTGACCGTCCTGAGACGTCTCGTCGCTGAGGACGAGAATTTCCTGCCTGGCGCCTCCTTTGTGGCGCGCGCGGGAGGGCGACTGGTCGGCGTCGTCTGGCTGCAGCGAACGGATCAGGGGCCCCTGTTGTATGAACTGGCCGTCCTGCCGGTGGCGCGTGGAGGAGGGGTGGCCCGCAAGTTGATCCGGGCGGCACAGCGCGCCTTGCTTGAGATGGGTGAGACACGGATGTGGTTCTCCACTTCGGCGGAGAATGTGGATGTGCATCGCCTGTATGTCGACGCCGAGGTGACGCGCCATTCCGTGCAGCGCCTCGCCGTCTGGATTTCCCCTCGGCTTGCTTGACGCATTGAGACACACTTCCCGCGGCGTCGCCGTCCGCCTCTGCTCGGTGTGGTTCTTTCGTGGAGCGTCGCGAGGCCAAGCCAGGAGCAGTTAGCGACTGGCTCGAAGCGGGTACTTGCGGCCCTTTCCGCCATCTTCCATCAGGCTGACGAAGAGGGCCTTGACCTGCTCGTTCAGTTCCCCAGAGAGGGAGAATCCGCCTTCGACGGTCTGGCCGGGCTCCACCCGCAGCAGGGTGGTGTCGACGCTCAGGATGTCCAGCCGCTTGGTCCAATCCCGGCCCGTATCGTCGGCGATGGAGAACAGCTCGGGACGGTCATTTCGACTCAGGAACGAGACGACATCCGGGCTGCGGTTGTCCACGCGCAGTAGAACGCGCGTCCGTCCCCGGGTGACACCCACCTGCTGGATTCCGAGCGTGACCCCTTCGATCGTGATGGGGTAGCTCTGCCAGGCTGCGGGAGAGGGCACGGGCGTGGGGGTGGCCGTTTCGAGCGGTGGGGTGGGAGTGGTCTGGGCCAGCGGAGAGTCGACCGCCACGGGCGGCAGACTGGGCGGCGGTGGCAGCTTGAACATCGTGCGATACGATTGCGAGGTCCAGAGGCCCACCAGCAAGAACAACACGAAGACCACCGCACAGAGTGAGATCAGCAGAGGCCAACCGCTGCGTTCCTCAGTTCTTGGACGCACCATCGGGCTGGGCTCCAGGGCCAGAAACGCTTTCTGGAAGTCCGCGATGGTCGCGAAGCGCCGGTCAGGGTCCACCTCCAAGGCTTTCAGCAGGACGGCGTCCAAGGTGGTGTCACAGTCCAGACTCCAGCTGCTGGGAGGTTGAGGAGGTTGCAGCAGGGCCGCCGTGTAGCGCGCCATGATCACGTTGGCCTCGTAGGGATATTTGCCGCTGACGAGTTCGTACAGCACCACCCCCAAGGAGAAGATGTCGGCGCGCACGTCGGGGTCCTGATTGGCTAGCACCTCCGGCGCCATGTAGCGTGCTGTGCCGGCTGTCTTGTTCAGGTCGGAGTTGCCATTGCGTTCGGCCGTGTGCGCGATGCCGAAGTCCAGCACGGTGGCTTGGCCCTGGTGGTACATGATGTTCTCGGGCTTGATGTCGCGATGGATCACGCCCTGGCTGTGCGCGTATTGCAGGGCATCACCCACCTGAGCCGCGATCTGCTTGATCTGTGGCAAGGTGAGCGGCGTCAGGCTCTCCAGCCACTCTCGGAGCGTTTGACCCTCCAGCCACTCCATGACAATGTAACCGTCCCCGTCTTCGATGAAGTGGTCGAAAACCGAGACGATGTGAGGATGAATCAGACTGCTGGCGAGTTGCGCCTCGCGTAGCAGCTGGTTCAGTTGCCCGTGGCGTTCCGACTCGATCAAGCGGGGATCCAGCAGCACCTTCTTCAGCGCGACGGGCCGCTGCAGTTTCTGGTCGTATGCTTGGAAAACCAGTGAGTTGCGGGTGCGCTTGAGCAGCTTCCGCTGAACGTAGCGTGAGCCTTCCGTCGGGGCAGGGGCCTTCCAGGCGGCCAGCCGTTCGCGGAACGCATGCATGGTCGAGAAGCGTTGAGGTGGGTCGAATTTCAGGGCTTTCTCGACGATCGCATCCAGCGCGGAAGGCACCTCCGGGTTCAGCAGGCTGGGCATTTCGAAGTATTTTTCATCGTGATGACGGGGCAGGCGCCCGGTCAGCAGTTCATACATCAGGGAGCCGAGCGAGAAGATGTCGGCGCGCTGGTCCACGTGGTGGTGGCCGGTCTGTCCGAGTTTGAACTCTGGGGCCACGTAGGGGTTCTCCTGCACCATCTGGCGCAGGTCGAAGGTTGACAGCGTGCTCATGTCCGATTTTTTCGCCAGCCCGAAATTGGCGATCTTGACCACCCCCTTGGCCGCCACGAGAATGTTTTCCGGTCGGACATCGCGATGGACGATGCCCTGGGAGTGGGCATAGACAAGGGCATCGGCCAAGGCAAGCCCGATCGCGACGGCCTGCTCCACCGGCATCCGACTCGGTTGGCGGCGCTGCATGACCTGCGCGAGCGTTTGGCAGTCCTCGATCCATTCGGTGATGACGTAGTAGCAGTCGTCACGCGGGATCACGTGTTCCACATTGACGATGTGGTCGTGACGCAATTGCATCGTCAGCTTGGCTTCCCGCAAGAGTTCATTGCGGACCCGCTCCAGACGCTCAGGTTGTTGGTAAGGATCGTAACTAAGTTCCTGCAACAGGACCGGGCGCTCAAGCACGGTGTCCCAGGCCATATAAGTCGTCTTGTTCTCCCGACGCGAGAGGCAGGACGTGAGCTGATACTGGTTGATCAGCCGGCGTGGACTGTGGGGGCGTAGCTGTTCCGCGATGGCCGCCTGCTCGGGTACGCTCAGCACTGCCACGGGGCGAGCGGGCGTGTTCTGCGTCAGCCAACCGAGGGTCTGATGGAGGGCCAGCACGGGCAAGCCTGCCAGAGTGGCCATCTCGTCGCTCCGCGACACGCCCTCGAGGGGGGAACGGTCAGGGAACACCAGCGCGACATGGATCGGGGCGGAGGGCAGGCCACGCTCGATCAGGAAGCGCTCGAGCCCGAGCCGCTTCAACTCGAGCTGGGGCAGCGGATTGGGGCGTTGCTCCCGGCCCCCGGCAATGAAGACGTGATGCCAGGCCCCCTCGGCAGAGAGCTCAATGCGTCCGTGCCAGTGGCGGTACTCCAGCAGAAAAATGCCGCGCTCATTCAGCAACACCACATCCGTGTCATCGGGTTCGTGGTGAAACTGGTGTCCGGGCAGGCTGAGTTGAGGCAGCACCGTCCAGCCGTTGGGCAGAGGGAGGAGGGCGCTGATGAGGGCGGTCTCGCCTTGCTCGACGAGTTCACGATGGGTGCGGAGTTCTGCCATCCGGGGGCCTGCTGAAGAAGGGCGGGGTCAGGTGCGTTTCTTGCGGCGGCTGGGGGCCGGGTCTGGATGAGTCGGCGAGCCATCGGCCTCTTTGAGGGCCTTGATGCGGTCACGCAGTTCGGCTGCCAGTTCGAAATCGAGAACCGAAGCCGCCTGGCGCATGTCGCTCTCCAGTTGTTTGAGGCGGGCTTCGCGTTCCCGCGGATTGCTCGGAAGGTCCAGGGTGGGCGTGGCTTCTGCCCCGCCAGGCTTCAGGCTCTCGAGGAGTCTGTTGCGGGACGATTTGATGATCGCGCGGGGGGTGATGCCATGCTCCCGATTATACTCCAATTGCCTGACTCGCCGTCGCTCGGTCTCGTCCAGGGCACGCGCCATCGAATCCGTGAGCTTGTCTGCGTACATGATGACCTCGCCGTTGGGGTGACGGGCCGCCCGGCCGATCATCTGGATCAATGACCTTTCCGCGCGCAGGAAACCCTCCTTGTCGGCATCCATGATCGCCACCAGGGACACCTCTGGCAGGTCGAGGCCCTCCCGCAACAGATTGACGCCGATGAGCACGTCGAAGACCCCGTTTCTCAGGTCACGCAAGATCTCCACGCGCTCGAGGGACTGAATGTCGGAGTGCAGGTACTTCACCCGCAAGCCCAGCTCCTGAAAATACTCCGCGAGGTCCTCCGCCATTTTCTTGGTCAGGGTGGTGACCAGCACGCGCTCCTGACGGGTGAGGCGGTCCCGGATGGCGGCCAGCAGGTCGTCGACCTGTCCCTGAATTGGTCTGACGTGGATGGTCGGGTCGATCAGGCCTGTGGGGCGGATGATCTGCTCCACCACCTGGCAAGCAGCCTGGAGTTCGAAGTCACCGGGGGTGGCGGACACGAAGATCCGCTGGCCCACTCGTCCCCAGAATTCCTCGATCTTGAGCGGCCGGTTGTCGAAGGCCGAAGGCAGGCGAAATCCGTGCTCGATCAGCACCTCCTTCCGCGCGCGATCGCCCCGATACATCCCCTGCAGCTGCGGCAGGGTCACGTGGCTCTCGTCGACCACCAGCAGGAAGTCGTCCGGGAAATAATCCAGCAGCGTGGAGGGCGGGCTGCCAGCGGGTCTGCCCGCCAGGATGCGGGAGTAGTTCTCGACCCCGTTGCAATAGCCCACTTCCCGCATCATTTCGAGATCGTAGCGGGTCCTCATCTCGATCCGCTGGGCTTCCAGCAGTTTCCCGTGCGCCTGGAAATGAGCCACGCGGGCATCCAGTTCGGCCTCGATCTCCACCAACGCCCGGGCGAGCTCGTCCTCTGGGGTCACGAAGTGCTTGGCGGGATAGATGAACAGCTTGGGGCGGAGGCCCAGCACCTCTCCCGTGACGGGGTCGATCTCGGAGATGCGATCCACCTCGTCACCAAACAACTCGATGCGAAACACGTTGTCCTCGAACGAGGGCACGATTTCCAGCACGTCGCCGCGCACCCGGAAGCGTCCGCGCATCAGTTCCACATCGTTGCGTTCGTAGTGGCAACTGACCAGATGGCGCAAGAGGCTGTCCCGCGCGATCTCCTCGCCCACCGCAAGTTCCACGCGGCCTTCGAGGTAGGTTTCGGGCATGCCAAGGCCATAGATACAGCTGACGGAGGCCACCACGATCACGTCCCGCCGTTCCAGCAGGCTGCGCGTCGCGCTGTGGCGCAGGCGATCGATCTCGTCGTTGATGGAAGCCGATTTCTCGATGTAGGTGTCCGTGCGAGGAACGTAGGCTTCTGGCTGGTAATAGTCGTAGTAGCTGATGAAGTATTCGACGGCGTTATCCGGGAAAAACTCCCGCAATTCGTTGCACAGCTGCGCCGCCAGGGTCTTGTTGTGGGCCAGCACCAAGGTGGGACGTTGAACGGCTTCGATGGTTTTGGCAATCGTGAAGGTCTTGCCGCTGCCGGTCACGCCCAGCAAGGTCTGCGCCTCATGCCCGCGCTGAACCCCCTCCACCAGCCGATCGATGGCCGTGGGTTGATCGCCGCTGGGAAGGTAGTCGGAGACGACTCGGAGTGCAGACATCCCAGAGCCGCCTCTCTAGCGCAGCGGTCTCATCCCTTGCTCGTGCTGTCGCGCGTCGTGGCGTCTTCGCCGGCTGTCAACTCGCGACGCACGTTGTCTTCCAATTCCCGGGACCCTTTGCGAAACTCCTGGATGCTGCGACCCAGGGCGTTGGCGATCTCCGGAATTTTGCGTGGGCCGAAAACGAGCAGGGCCACCACCAGAATGATCGCAAGTTCGTGAAAACCGATGGGCATGAGACACCTCCAGGACCTTGGCATTATAGCCGTTTGCAGCGTTTCCCGCTGTCTCGGTCACAGAACGGCCCGATCGCGGCCCCTAGAATCGATCCGTTGTCACGGATGCAAGCGCAGTCAACGGGGAATTCGCCAGCGTGCAACCAGAAGATCTGAGGAGGCTGTCGGAGGAATTGGCCCTGAGCCCCTCCGGTTTGCGCAAACGCATTCATGCGCTGGGACTGCAGCCAGGTCGCGGGAGCCGCGGGCGTTTCGTCGTCTCCGCTGAGCTGGCCGACACCCTGCGGGAGGCGGATCGTTGGTTCAAATCCGGGGCCGGCACGGACACGGTCAGGCGGAGGTTAGGGTTGTGCCCGGTCGTGCCTCCCTCTCCGACCCCGGTTGATTTCGCCTCGCCGACGAGGCACGGGCGAGGAACTCCCCCGGCCGTGCCTGAGGGGAGCGTCGAAGACTTGCCACCTGGCGTTTCTCAGGGGCACCGCCCGCCTGCCTGTGCAGCGGACGCCGAAGCCAGTGACAGCGAAGGACCTGACGGCCTGTCGGACGTGTTGGCGCTGGAGGACGGGGGCGACAAGGATGTGCTGCCGCTTCTGTCCATCGCGCATCAGGAGCCGCCGTTCGAATCGCCCTACCAGGTGAGAGAACTGGTCAGCCAAGCCGTGGCCCAGGCTGTTCGACTCGAAACCGAATTGGCGGAAAAATACGCGCGGGCCACGCATCGCATCGGCGAACTGGAAGAACGGACACGAACGCTGGAGGCGGAGCGGGACAGGCTCGTTTCGGAACTCGCGCAGTATCGGATCGTCAGTCGTTGGGTGCGTCGACCTTGGTGGAAGTTCTGGTGAGCCCATAGGCAGCCCCGCGGCCCTCTGGTAGGATGTTGCGCAGCTTCTCATCCCGCCTGGTTTCGCCTGAATGTCCATTCGCACGATCCTCTGGTTGGCCTCGTCGCTGTTCATGCTGACGGCTTGCGCCGTGTTTATCTGGCATCAGCGGGCGAGTGTCGACTGGTCCTACACCGTTTTCGCCTTCGGCGCGCTGACAGCCTTGGTGGTGCTGTGGGCGGAGTGGGCGATCGCCTCTCCTCTGGACCGCATGGTTTCCAACCTTCAGCCTGACCCGCGCGGCCACTGCGAGACGGTTTCGAAACCCACCGGGTGGTGGACGCCGCACGAACTTCGCGTGCTGTGGCGTTCGCAGCGCGGCCTGCAGGAGCAGGCGGCCCATTTGCGGCTGGCCAAAGAAGGACTCGAGGCTCGTTTGGAGGCGGTGGAAGACGAGGCCCGCCTGCTGCGCGCAGCCAATGGCCTGCTGTACTCCGAAGAGTGGGTGCCGGAGACGGTGTTCTCCTTTCTCGAAGATCTCGCGGGACTCCTCGGGGCCGCCGAGGTCTGGCTCGTGCCGGTCCGGCGCCATCCGTCGTCGCCGCTGTTCGGGAGCCGGGGCGTGCCACCCTGGGCTGATCTGATCCGTCCACGGGCGTCGGCCGTCTGGAGTGAACTGATCGCCTCACCCTTGCCTCGCCTGGTCTGCGTGCTGCCGGGCGTATTGCCAGCGGCGGTACCGCTGGGGGGCGAATCCCTGACGGTCTACCCACTGTTCCATCGGGGGCGTCCACAAGGCTTCCTGCTGGTGCGCTGGGGGCTCGCGGAACCACCCTGGGCGCCCAAGGTCGCGACCTTGCTGAAGCACATCGCACCAGCCCTGGCCGCCGCCATGTATCCCTATCGCTGGCCCGACGGACGGCGGGTTTTCTCGTCCGATGAGCAGGCTTACATGGCCTCGGCCTTCGCGGAGAGCTGAGGTGCGCATCATCGCGGGGCGCGCGCGGGGCCGTCTCTTGCAGACCCTGCCGGGACAAGCGACCCGCCCGACCCAAGGCAAGGTGCGGGCCGCCCTGTTCAGCATTCTGACGCCAAGGTTGCCTGATTCACGCTGGCTCGACCTGTTTGCCGGCAGCGGGGCGGTCGGTTTGGAGGCCGCGAGCCGGGGGGCTGCCCGCGTGGTGCTGGTGGAGCGGTTGCCGGAGGCCTTGCGCGTGATCCGCGCCAATGTGGGGGCCACCCGCCTGGTGGTGGAAGTGTTGCCGCAGGACGCCAGTGCAGCCCTGCAAGGGCTGAAAGGACAGCTTTTCGACGTGGTCTTCGCCGATCCCCCCTACGCGGAATCGGCGGAACTGTGGCTGGGACGCATTGACGCGGCCGAGCTTCTCGCGCCCGGTGGTTGTGTCGTGCTGGAGCATCACCGTGACAGCGATGTCCCAGAGTCCGTCGGGGCTCTGACCCGAACCGCCACGCGCGTTTATTCCGGGACCGCGCTGAGCTTTTACGCATGTGGCGAGGAGGACCGATCACGCGAGGCCACCGGTTGACGCGGGACGGCTGACGAGCGGGCCTCCGGCCAGGCTCCCACGCGCCGGCCGTGGTACGATTTTGATTCCTGGCTGGTTGGCGTTGGAGGCTGGCTCGGCGCCGTCCCACCCCCTGTTTTCCACGAAGGACCTTCCACCGTGCGCTGGACCATCCTGGCGATGGGCAAATTGAAGGAGCCCCACTGGCGGGCGGCGGCAGACGAGTACCTCAAGCGGCTGCGCAGCTATCGTCCCATCGAGGTCCAGGAGTTGACGGATGAACGGGCCGACCCAGGAGACGCACCGGCTCGCGTGGCGCAGGTGAAGGGCCGCGAAGCGGAACGGATCCTGGAACAGCTCAAGCCGGGGACCCGCATGGTGGCCCTCTGGGAGCGTGGCCTGAACCTCGATTCGGTGCAGCTCGCGAGACGTCTTGCCGCGGACGAGACCGAAGGCGGACGCGAACTGGCGTTCGTGATCGGTGGGGCCAATGGCCTCGATGCCCGCGTGTTGGACCGGGCCGACTGGTGCCTTTCCCTCTCCAGCCTCACCTTCCCGCATCAACTGGCTCGGGTGGTCTTGCTGGAGCAGCTGTATCGGGTGGAGCGCATCCTCCGTCAGGAGCCCTATCACAAGTGAGCAAACAAGCGGTGCTGGTCTCGGTTTCCAGCGTGCAAGAGGATCAGGGTGCGCGCTCCGCGACGCGCAGAGAACACCTGGGCTGGCGACACCGGCAGCCCGATGGCGCCTATCTCCTGTTTGATGATGAGGGGACCCGAACCACCATCAAGCTGCTGCCGGAGGAGGTTCGCATCTACCGACGCGGGCTGCTCAACGGCTGGCAGTACCATCGCCTGGCAGAACTCACGGGAGGGCTGCTTGCCCTCGGCGAAGGTCCTCGTGGTGAAATGGTATTGCGCGTGCAGACTCGGGCCCTCAGCTGGGTGGACGATGATTCGACGGGGCGGCTCTGTCTCGTCTACGATCTGTTCTCGGCCGATGCCCCGGAGCCTGATTCCGAGCCGGAGACCCTGTCGCTCGGACGTTTCACGCTTGACCTGGCCTGGTCGCTTGTCCAGACCTGACGCCTCGGAAGGACCCTTGTATGTTGAAATCTCAGATTGCGGCTGCCCTTACTGTTGCCTTGCGCAAGGCCTCCGAAGCGGGTGATTTCGCCGTGGAGAGTCTTCCGACTCCCGGCGTTGAGGTGCCACGTGACCCTCAGCACGGCGACTATGCCAGCAACATCGCCATGGTGCTGGCCAAGCCGGCGCGCATGGCCCCCCTGAAGATTGCCGAGGCGATCGCCCGGCACGCCTCGCTCGATGGGCCAATCGCCTCGGTCGAGGTGGCGCCGCCCGGCTTCATCAATCTGCGCCTGTCGCAGGCCTGGCTGGCTGAGAACCTGCGGATGATTCTGCGGCAGCAGGCGGCTTACGGCCACAGCGAGGTGGGCCGTGGGGAACGGGTGCTGCTGGAGTATGTGTCGGCCAACCCGACGGGCCCCTTGCACGTGGGGCATGGGCGCTGGGCGGCGATCGGCTCGGGGCTCGCTCACGTGCTGCGGGCGGCCGGATTTGCCGTGGATCAGGAATTTTACGTCAACGATGCGGGCAATCAGATGCAGCTGCTCGGGCGCTCGCTGGAGGCGAGGCTGCGTCAACGCCAGGGGGAGGCGGTCGAGGTGCCGGAAGACGGCTACCACGGTGCCTATATGGCGGAGGTGGCCGCCCGAGCCGAGAGCGCCCTGGGGCTGGGTATCCTGCAAGCCCCCGAGGAGGAACGCCTGAATGCCTTGACCGACTTTGCTCGCGACACCTTGCTCGCGATGCAGCAGGCCACGCTGGCTCAGATGGGCACCCGCTTCGACCACTATTTTTCCGAGCGCAGCCTGCACCAGGCGGGGCGGGTCGACGAGGCGATCGCCCGCCTCAAAGAGACCGGTCACCTGTATCAGCAGGATGGCGCCTGGTGGTTGCGCTCGACGGACTTCGGTGATGACAAGGATCGGGTCGTGATCCGGGAAAATGGTCAGCCCACTTACCTGGCGGCAGACATTGCCTATCACTGGGACAAGTTGCAACGTGGTTACACGCGCCTGGTGAACATCATGGGCGCCGACCACCACGGCTACGTGGCGAGATTGTCAGCGGCCGTGCAGGCCCTTGGGGGCGAGGCCCGGACCCTGCACGTGATCATCGGCCAGATGGTCAATCTTTTCCGGGATGGCGAACCGGTGCGGATGTCCAAACGCAGCGGGGAAATGGTCACCCTGCAGGAAGTGCTCGATGAAGTGGGTGCCGATGCGGCTCGCTACTTCCTCTTGATGCGTTCCACCGACACGACCTTGGACTTTGACCTGGCCCTGGCGGTGAAAGAATCGGCCGACAACCCGGTCTTCTACGTCCAGTATGCTCACGCGCGAATTTGCAGCATTCTGCGGATGGCGCAGCAGGCCCATCCGGGGCTGGTGCTGGAGGGAGACGCGCTGAGTGACGCGGACCTGTCCTTGCTGGTCACCCCGGATGAGCGACAGCTCTTGCTCAAGCTGGCGCTGTTCCCGGATGAGGTGGCCTCAGCTGCCCTGGCCATGGAACCCTATCGAATCGCGCGCTTTGCCCAGGAACTGGCGGCTGGTTTCCATCAGTTTTACACCAACTGCCGCGTGCTGACGGACGACCAGGCCCTCATGCGCGCCCGGCTGGCGCTGATCATCGCGGCTCGGATCGTGCTGCGCAATGCCCTGGCGGATTTGCTGGGGGTGTCTGCTCCCGAGCGTATGGAGTCGCTCGCGGTGGGAGCTGGGCTGCCCACGGCCCCGCTGGGAGACGAGCGATAGGGGTCACACTGGCGGCGCCTGGCGTCGGGTAATATGTCGGTGCAGGGGTGGTCCTTCGGGAACCTGCGAGGCGCCGAGCCCGCCCTTCGAGTGAAGGTGGCTGGTGGGGCCTTCCGAAAGGAGCGACATGTCGGCGGATACGGCGGAATTTTCCGCTGAGAAGCAGATCCTGGTGACGCTGGGGGACAAGGCCCTCGAGGCGTTCGTTCAGATCGTGCCGCCGCTGCCCGTGGAGCCGGGCGAGATCGAGTTTGCGCTGGCCGCCGCAGGCGTGGTGTTTGGTGTCGATGCGGCAGCGGTGCGCGAGGTGGCCCTGGGGCCCTCGTCCGACCCGATGCTGGTCGCCAGAGGCGCTGCACCGGAGCCGGGGCAGGACGCCGTGGTCAACTACTTCTTTCGCAGTGCGGACCAGCGGCGCGGCAAGCCTCGCGAACTGGCTGATGGGCGCGTCGATCACCGCGAGCTTCAGACCATCGAGAACGTAACCAAAGGCCAGGTCCTGGCGGCCAAAACCCCGGCTCGTCCTGCCAAACCCGGCACCAGCGTGCTGGGAGAGCCCTTGACGAGCAAGGATGGAAAAGACGTTCCGCTGCGCGCAGGGGCCAATGTCGAATTGTCGGAGGACGAGCTTTTTGCCACCGCGCTAATGGATGGTCAGCCAGCCCTGGACGGCCCTCGCATTTCGGTGCAGCCGATCGTGGTGGTCTCCGGGGACGTCGACTACGCCATCGGCAATATCAACTTTCAGGGCTCCGTCAAGATCAGCGGCAACGTGTTGCCCGGCTTCACCGTCAAGGCGACGCAGGACATCGAGATTGGCGGGGTGGTGGAGGGCGCCTCGCTGGAAGCGGGTGGTGCGGTGAGCGTGAAGGGCGGGGTTCGTCAGCATTCCGTGGTGACGGCGCACGGCGACGTGACCGCCAAATTCATCGATTCCGAGTCGAGCGTGACCACACGGTCCAACATTGTGGTGGTCGAGTCGTCCATGCACTCGTATCTGACGGCTGGTCTCTCGATCAAGATCGGCAAGAAGTTGATCGGGGGGCACGTGCTGGCCGGCGAGTACGTGGCGGCCGACGAGGTGGGGGTGGCGGGCGGAACCACCACCGTGATCGACGTGCGTCATTCGCGGCAGGCCCGTGTGATTCAACAGATCGAGCGGGCCATCCAGATCCTCACGACTCAACTGGCGACGGTCAACCAGACCTTCCACGCCATCCTGAGCAATCCAAACGCACCCGCCGGTGCCTACGAGAAGACGCGCGAGGTCAAATTGCAGATTGAGGCCCGTCTGGACCAGTTCACGGTGGAACTGCTCGAGCGGCGCGCGGACTTTCCTGCGGAGAGTCTCAGGCCGGTGTTCGTGGTCTCGGCGGGCGGCTTTCATCCTGGCGTGATGATGCACCTCAACAAGGCGTACTACCAGATCGACAGTCGCTCGCCGTTCACCCGCATCAGCGAGTTGAACGGGGTGATTCACCCCTCGTCCTGAGCCAACCGGGCTACGCGGTCAGGGCTCGTCGCGCTGGAGCGGGGTCTCTCCTTGCAGGACCCCCATGGTCAGCGCATAGAGGCGTGAGGTGTGGCCACGACCGCGATCTTCGCGCGGATGGACCATGGGATGGGGGATGCCCTCGCTGGCGGAATAGCGGTACAGGCCGCGGGAGGAGTTGCCCCAATTGGCGAACAAGGTTCGGATGGCCGCTTCGTCAGCGGCGTCATCAGCGGCGGTCACGAAGACCTGCAGCACGCTCTGCCCCCGGGCTGACGCCCGGATCACGTCGGTGCCGTAGCGGGCCGCGGCGTAGACCGCGCTGGCGGGGAAGTAGGAGTGACCGGGGCGTTGGCCACTGATGGTTTCCTGGCGACACTCCGGCCCCCAGCTGTGGGTGAAACCGTCCAGGCTGGGGCCTGCACGGTCCGCGAACAGGAAGTCGAAGGCCCCGACCAGCCGGAAGAGACGGTCCACCCGCTCGTGGCGTGGCCAGAGGAAGGGCGCGTAGGCCACCGTGCAGCGCACCTCACGATGGCGTTCGGCCACATCCAAGGCCACGTTTCCACCGACCGAGAGGCCCAGCACACTGACGGGCCCCCCCAGCTGACGAGCAATGCCCAGCGTGCGGTCGCCGAAATGGCGGTAGGCCTCCCACTGGGTGCTGCGGGGAAGCTGGCCAGGGTCTTCGTCGCCGCTCGGGGACTTCACGCCGTGACCGGGCAGGCGCGGCACAAACACGTTGAAGCCCGCCTGGAACGCCAGGGGGGCCAGGTGTTCGTACTGCCAGGTTCCAGCGGTGAAACCGTGATACATCACCAGGGTGCCGCGTGGGGGCTTGTCAGGGTGGAGCCAGGCCCGCGTTTCACTTCCGCGCTGGAGGGGGACCTGTCGTTCCGCTGCCTGAAATTGTCGGAGGGCCGCCACACCCCGCTGGTAGGCGGTGGGGGGGAGGTTGACGTGCGAAGCTAGCTCAAGCAAAGGCCACGGACCGCTGGCTTGCCGCGGCACTGGGGACGCTGGCAGGCTGGGGGGACAGGTCAGGGTTCGAGCCCCGGCCTCCTGACATATACCGCGCGAGGCGAGGGCTGGAACAAGCCTGTTCGTGGCGCCTGCCTTTCATACTCGGCAGGCGGCGCGGTATGATCGAACAGACGCTAGCAGCCCTTTCTCCGGAGGCGCATTGACTCCACTGGAAACTCCCCCGGTTATTCCCCGTTCCGCTGACTGGTTGGCCCGTCAGGCACGTGCGCCGCTTTTCGAGGCGATGCGCGACTACGCTCAGAAGGACATGTCGGCCTTCCATACCCCTGGACACAAGCAAGGCCGTGGGGCCGACCCCGAGTTTCGGGCGTTGGTCGGCGACGGGATGCTGCGCATGGACCTGTGCGAGCTGCCGGAGGTGGACAACCTGCACGATCCGGATGGCGTGATCAAGGACGCTCAAGAGTTGGCGGCGGAGGCTTACGGCGCCGAACACAGCTTTTTCCTGGTGAATGGCTCGACCACCGGTAACAACGTCATGGTGATGACGGTTTGCGACCCCGGCGACCAGATCATCCTGCCGCGCAACGCCCATAAATCGATGCTGGGCGGCACGATTCTGTCGGGCGCGCGTCCTTGCTGGATGCAGCCTAGCTGGGACGATGACCTGTGTGTGGCGCATGGCGTCACCCCTGAGGAGGTCGAGGCGGCCTTGCGGGCCTACCCCGAGGCCAAGGGTCTCTGTCTGGTTCACCCTACCTATTTCGGAGGAGTGGCGGACCTTCGCCGCATCGCCGACCTCTGCCACGCCCACGGCAAGCCTTTGCTGGTGGACGAGGCCCATGGACCGCATTTCCATTTTCACGAAGGGCTGCCGGTTTCGGCGATCGAGGCCGGGGCGGATATGGTGGTGCAATCCACGCACAAGATCATTTCCGGCATGACCCAGGCCTCGATGCTGCACGTGCAGGGCCGGCGCGTGAACGTCAACCGCGTGCGCAACGTGCTGCAGCTGATTCAGAGCACCAGTCCGAACTACGTGCTGATGGCCTCGTTGGATACGGCGCGACGCCAGATGGCGATGTCCGGTCACGCGATGCTGGGGGAGACGGTGCGTCTGGCCGAAACCGCACGCGCCCGGCTCAATGAAATTCCCGGCATCTATGCCTTCGGTCGGGAACGCTGTGCCCCAGGTGGTTTGCATGACCTGGATGTCACCAAGTTGACGATCAACGTCACGGGCCTCGGGATGACCGGTTTCATGGCCCTCGATGTGCTGAATCAGGAATTCAATGTGCAGTCTGAGATGGCGACGCTGCACAACGTCCTGTTGATCGTGACGCTCGGCAATGACCAGAGGGATCTCGACCGGGTGGTCGATGCGTTTCGCGTGCTTTCGGAACGGGCGCAACGCTGGAACACCATGGGGACCAGCGCGTTACCCACCAGCTTGCCCATGCCCTCGGGGCTGCCTGAGCAGGCCCTGACCCCGCGCGAGGCCTTCTTTGCCACCACCGAGATCGTGCCTTTCGACACCTCCATGGGACGGGTCTGCGCCGAATTTGTCGCGCCCTACCCGCCCGGGATTCCGATCCTGGCTCCTGGTGAGGTGATCTCGGCCGAGGCCATCGAGTACCTCAAGGTGGTGCATCAGATGGGCGGCTTCATCAATGGCCCGGAAGATGTCCGTCTGAGGACCATCAAGGTGGTGGCCCACCCGACGCCCCATGTCTGAGCGCTTTGCGCACAGGCTCCAGCGGGGCGTTCCCTATTTCAAGTTCATCGGTGGCGCGAACCTGCGGGACCTGCTGGTGGTCGAGCGACTGGCCACGCTGTATGCGCTGGCCGGTGCGACCCTGATCGATGTGGCGGCCGAGCCGGCCGTGGTGGCCGCCGCGCGCCGCGGCATCTTGACCGCTCGTCGCTGGCACGAACAGCGGCTGCCGTGGCTGGTGGCGCTCGCGCAGACCGGTCCGCAGGACTTCTTCGAACCTCTCGTCATGGCGAGCATCACCTTGGAGGGCGATCGCCACACGCAAATTGCGGTGGTCGATGATCCGCTGTGCGTCACGTGCGATCGCTGTACGCCCGTCTGCCCGCCCGGCTCCATCGTCAACGGGACCGTCAAGGACATCATTTGCACGGGCTGTGGCCTGTGTGTGCCGGTCTGTCCCACCGCCTGCATCTCGCTCCAACCGAGAGACACGATGCCTGACCTCGAGGCCTGCCGCGATGCCGGCGCGGAAGCGTTGGAAATCCACACGGGCGTCGCCTCGGAGCCCGAATTGCGAGAGATGGCAGGCGTCGCTCGCGATTGGCAACGTCGGGGAGGGTTGTTATCCTATAGCCTGGACGGCCACCAGCTGGGCTACCCCCGCATCAAGGCCTTGACCCGGGAGCTGGGGAAGGTGGGAGTCATCATTCAAGCGGATGGCAAGCCAATCAGCGGGACTCAGGGCCTTCGCTCCACCATCCCGGCCGTGCGCCTGGCGCGGACCTTGAGCGCCCTTGGAACGGGCGCCTGGATTCAGCCCGCCGGGGGGACCAACGACCAGACCGGTCCCCTCTCCCGGCGTCTGAATCTGAGCATTGCCGGCGTTGGCATGGGCTCCTTCGCTCGCCGCGTGGCGCGCGAGTTGGAAGCTGGTGCAGACTCGCCAGCCGTCTGGGCTCGGGCCCTGGATGAGGCCCGGCAACTCGTGAAGACCGTACACGATGCAGGAAGCCTGACAGGGCCTGCCTACTCGGTTTCGGGGCGTTACGATAGAGGAGGGGTTGCGAGTGGCGGGTGATGTGCGGATCCACGAAAAACGGGTGACCGATAACCTGGGGCAGCTGCTGGATATGGTGCCCCATCGCATTGCCGAGGTCTTGCGCGAGCAGGAAGGCCTCGATGACCTGATCGAGATCGTCATGGACCTGGGCCGCATTCCGGAAGCCAGATTTCCGGGACGCTGGGTTTATCTGGGGGCGGAGCCGGTCCGCCAGGAAGACCTCGACCACGCCGTGGGACGCGTGGGGGCCTTCAGTGGCGACAACCGGGCTGGCATCGAGCGCACCTTGCACCGCATCAGCGCCATTCGGAACCGCCAGGGCCGCATCATCGGTCTCACGTGTCGGGTCGGGCGAGCCATCCTGGGCACCATCGACATGATCCGCGACCTGGTCGAAAGCGGCCGTTCGATTCTGATCATGGGTCGCCCGGGAGTTGGCAAGACGACCAAACTGCGGGAAATCGCGCGGGTGCTGTCGGATGACCTCAACAAACGGGTGATCGTGATTGATACCAGCAATGAAATTGCCGGCGATGGGGACATTCCTCATCCGGCAATCGGTCGATCGCGCCGGATGCAGGTGACCACCCCCGATGCCCAGGAGGGTGTGATGATCGAGGCGGTCGAGAATCACATGCCGGAAGTCATCGTGATTGACGAGATCGGCACGGAAAAGGAAGCCTATGCGGCGCGCACCATCGCCGAGCGCGGGGTGCAGCTGATCGGAACCGCGCACGGAAATTCGCTGGAAAATCTTCTCATGAACCCCACCCTGTCCGACCTGGTGGGGGGCATCCAGTCGGTGACCCTGTCCGACGAGGAGGCGCGTCGTCGCGGAACGCAGAAGACCATTCTGGAGCGTAAGGCGCCGCCGACCTTCGACATCGCCATCGAGCTTCAGGACCGCGACCGGCTGGCCATTCATCAGGACGTGGCCGAGGTGGTGGACCAGTTGTTGCGGGGCTATGTCCCGCAGCCTGAAATCCGGGCCCTCGATGAGCAGGGGCAAGTCAAGGTCCTCAAGGAGTCGGTCTACGAGACCCAGGAACGCTCGGAACGGGAGCAGTCCGAAGCCCAAGGCAAGATGCGCATCTTCCCTTACGCGGTCAGTCGCTCCCAACTCGAACGCGTCATCCGCACCCTGCGGGTGCCCGCGATCGTGACCAAGAACGTGTCGGATGCTGATGTGGTGCTGGTCTTGAAGAGCTATGCGCGCAATGGCGGTCAGATCTTCGAACAGGCCCAGCGCAAGAACATTCCAGTCTATGTGGTGAAGGCGAACACCATTCCTCAGATTCAGAAGTCGATGCGCGAGGTCATGCACCTCGACCAGACCCCTGGTCAGGGCGCGCTCACCGGGCCGCTCGGCCCCCTCCCCAAGACGCACGAGGCGGCCTTGCCAGACGCGCTGACCGAGGACGAGGAGGAAGCGATCCAGGAGACGCAAGCGGCTATCGAGTCGGTGCTTTCCAGCGCGGAGCCGGCCGAGTTGAACCCCGCCTCCCCCAAGATTCGCCGCATCCAGCACATGATGGCCGAACGCTACAATCTTCGCTCCGAGTCCTACGGTGAGGAGCCTAACCGGCGTTTGCGCATCTTCCCCGGTTGATGGGATGCGAGGTTTTTTCATCACTTTGGAAGGCCCGGAAGGGGCAGGCAAGAGCAGCCAGCTGCATCAGCTGGCGGCGTGGTTGGAGGTGGACGGATACACCGTCGTCACGACCAAGAATCCCGGGGGCACCCCGATCGGGGGACAGATTCGGGAGATCTTGCTGAAACCGGCCAATCGAGAGCTCGTGCCACTGGCGGAGTTGCTTCTGTACGCGGCCGACCGCGCCCAGCACGTCGAAACCGTGGTGCGCCCCGCGCTGGCGCAGGGGAGTGTGGTCCTGTGTGACCGCTTTACCGATTCCACGCTGGCATATCAGGGTTTCGGGCGTGGGCTCGACCAGGCCCTGATCGGTTCGCTCAATCAGCTCGCGACTGGCGGTCAGCGGCCCGACCTCACCCTGCTGCTGGATCTCGCGCCCGAAATCGGGTTGGAGCGAATTGTGGCGAGTCGTCAGGTCGACCGCCTCGAGGTGGAGGCGATCGCCTTTCACCACCGCTTGCGCGCGGGCTATCTGGCGCTGGCGCAGGCTGAACCCGAACGTTTCGTCGTGGTGGATGCCTCGGCCAGCCCCAGCGAGGTTCAAGCGGCGTTGCGCACGGCGATCGCCGCGCGTTTGGGTGTGGCGACAGGGAGGTCCTAGGTGAATTTCGAGAAGCTGGTTGCGCTGACCCTATCCGTGTCCTGCGCCTTTGCCGCGGTCGGCGTCTGGCGTGACCGCGCTCAAGATGCGCCGCGAGGTGGGGCGATGCCAGGCGCCGCTGCGCCGTCGCTGTCGCGCGCCTGGGCGGCGCCCACGGCCGACCTGGTGGTGCTGTCGGTGGATGGCATGATCCTCGAGGGGGATGGCGGAGGCGGTCTGTCCGGAGGAAAAGCCAGCAGCCGCTCTCTGACCAAGGCGATCGCCCGCCTGCGCGAAGACCCGCCCAAGGCGCTGTTGATTCGGATCAACAGTCCCGGGGGATCGGCGGCGGCCTCCCAGGCAATCTATGACGAATTGATGCGCTTGAAACGGGAAAAAGGGGTCAAGATCGTCGTGTCGATGGGCGATGTCTGTGCCTCCGGGGGCTACATGATTGCAGCCGCCGCCGATCGGATCGTGGCCAACCCTGCGACGCTGACGGGCAGCATCGGCGTCATCATGCATCTGGCCAACTACGAGGGCTTGATGGGCAAGGTGGGGGTGCGTAGTGTGACGATCAAGGCGGGTCGTCTCAAGGACATTGCCTCGCCGGATCGCACCATGCGACCGGAGGAGAGACGCCTCTTGCAGGGCATCGTGGACGACACCTACGCCCTGTTTCTGGATGCGGTGGCGAAAGGACGAGGGTGGCCGCTCGACAAGGTTCGCGCCCTGGCAGAGGGACGGATCTATACCGGGCGTCAGGCCAAGGAACTGGGTCTTGTCGACGGCTTGGGCAATTTCGAAGTCGCCAAGGACGAAGCCCGACGCGTGGCGCGTTTGCCGAAAGACACCGAGGCCGAAGAACTCGACGGGGACGATTGGCAGCAACTCTGGAAACTTCTGGCGGTTCGCTCCGACCTGGTCTCGAATGTGGCCAGAGGGAATCCTGCGCTGGCCTCGCGGCTGTATGATCGCGTCCCGCTGATGTTGCTGGAATGAGCCTGATGGAAGCCGCTGCGCCTGTCCTTTCGCCGCCCGGATCGGGCGAGCCTCCCCGGGGCATCCTGCTCTGGTATCGGGTCATGTTTCGCCCCGACCAAGCCTTTGCGGCTTGGGGTGACGCCTTGCCACTGACACAGGCCTTGGCCGCGCTGTTTTTCGTGGCCGCTTGCTTGGCCTTCTCTCTCGCGCCGGCTGGTTTGGTACCCCTGGCCTCCACGTTCGCGGTGGCGCTGGGGTGGTTGCTGTGGGGGAGCCTGATCGTCAGTGCCGCGTTGTTTGCCACCGGCTCGCTGCTCGGGGGGCGAGGGGCCTGGCAGGGTCTGGTGGCAGCCGTGTCGTTCGCCACCCTGCCGCTCATGTTGGTGGGGCCCGCCTGCGCGTGGGGCCTGTCGGGGGGGCAGGGCCCATCCTGGGCTGCTCTGGTGGGCCTGATTGCGCTTCTGGCCTGTCTGCGGGGCCTGTTGGCGGCCCTCCGAGGCGTGATGGGGCTGACCGGTAATCAGGCCTCTTTGGCGTTATTGCTGGCAGAGTTACTGCTGGTGGCGATGCCCGTTCTGGCCGGGGTCCTGACCTTGCTGACGACCGCCTTGCTGGTGGCGTGATGGCGTGCCCCCGCGGCGTGATCGTCTCTGAACTTTAATTTTTCGTGAAATATTTGTTTATGTCTTTCCCGCTGCTCATGTCCTCCGAGGCCCTTGGGGCTGGAGAATCGGCCCGCAGAGCCCCACTCAGTCCTTGGCTCGGCTTAACCAGTCCTTAGTCAGGTATCCGCTTGCGCCGGGCAGATATTAAATGCCTGTCAATCGCTCCTCTACTTGGTTGTGAGCGCTTTCCAGATGGGTAGGACATGCTTGGGGCCTCCCCCGACCAGGGGGTGCGCTTGGCGCAAGCTCTGGTCCGCCGAGCCCGATAAGCTGCCTTGGTGTATTCCGGAGAGTGACTGGTTTTCTGGCTTTGCGGTCGCGTCCGCGGGCCGCTTGAATTGAAATTGCGTGCCCCCCAGGGGGAGGCGTCAGGAGGAACAACAGATGGCTTCCGACCTCAACAAGTCCGTCTCGCCTGCCGGCCGGCCAGCAAACCCGGTTCCCGTGCGGCCCTCGGACGATGCTGGGAGGCCAGTTCCTGCCCGTGACGCGGCGGCTTCACCGGCGGCAGACGCGCCCGCGGCGGCACGCCCCAAGGCCGAACCCAACCACGTGATGGGCTTCTTCGAAGGCTTCGTGCGCGAGGGCACCGAAACGGTGGCGGGCCTCTACACGCTCGTCACGACCAACCCCATTACCACCGCCAAGGGGCTGGTCTACATGGCCACGCACCCTGCTCAGGCGGTGCAGGCCATCGCGCAACCCTACACCACGGCCTACAAGGACGGCCGCTACGGCGAACTGGTGGGTCGCGCCGGCTTCCAGGTGCTGACCATGGTGCTGACGACGGGTGCCCTGTCCAAGGCCGATAAGGCCACCAAAGTCGCCCAGCCCACGGCCACGATGACCCAGGCGGCCACGCAGGTGACCGACGACTTCGCGCGGCACATCGCCTCGAAGAAGGCCGTTGCGGAGCTGGCAGGCTCCACCCTGAAGGGTGCGGCCTACAACAAGAAGCTGGCCGCCCTGACGGCGACATACGCAGAGGACGTGGCCGCGCGCTTGGCGAAGCGTGGTCTGGCCGAGAAGCTGGCCACCAACATTGCCGCGAGTGGTCTCGGCGATGAGGCCGTCACGCGCGTGATGAGCGCGGGTGGCAAGCACGTGGGGGCATCTCAAGCCTATCGGTATGCGACGCAGGCGCTCAAGGCCGGCATGAAACCCGAGGCGATTGCCGCGGAACTGGCCAAGCACGGCGTCAGCAAGACGGCCGCCGCGCAACTTCCGGTGGCCACCAAGCTGTTGATGTCCTCGGGGCCGAATGCCGCCCTGATCGCGGGGGCCGCGAATGTGAAATCCGCCGAGGCGATCGCCGCGCAGATGAAGCGGCTGAACACGCTGATGAACACCACCACGGACGATGCCCTGCGGGCCGGCTACAAGGGGCAACTCGACGCCCTGAAGGCGGCGACCGTGGCCCAACCCCGGACGGCCCAGCTGGTCGAATCCCTGCTCAAGGGACAGAAGATCGGTCGTTTCGAGCGGGCCGGGGCCTCCGTCGGCGCCGGGATCGACAACGTCGGGAAGGTTGGCGAGAAGATCGCGGAAGGCGGCAAGGCCGTCAAGAACGTGCTGGATGCGCCGAAGACGGTGGGGGATTATGCCCGCGTGGTCGGCAATGTGCCGGTCGCGATCGGCGCCGCCTTGGATGCGGCCTATGAGGGCACGATTGCAACGCTTCGCAAGGGCTTGGAGTTGCTCCCCCGGATTGCGTTGCCTGATCTCAGCTGGAGTGCCATTTCCAAGATTCGCGTGCCGTCGCCCTGGGAGATTCTGACGGCCCCGGTGGCCGTTCCCTTGGGCGCGGCAGGCTGGGCGCTGCGCAACCCAGGTCGTGCCCTGGGGGCCCTGAGCTTGATGGGCACCACCGGCAATGTGGCGAAGCTGGGCGAAGCCCAAGCGGCCCGCGATGTCAGTGAGCGGATCGATGCGGATCGCATTGAACCGGGGTTCCGCTACTACGAATTGCGCGACGGGGACACGTTGGAGGACATTGCGCGTCGAGAATTGGGTGATGCCAAGCGCTGGGAAGAAATTTACGCGGCCAATAAAGAGTTGTTTGATTCCCTGGGTGAAGACGGGGTGATTGGGGTCGGCACGCGCATCAAGATTCCCCAGGCGAGTCAGACTGCCCCGGCTGCGCCCGCCACGACCGCGCCTGGCAGCGAAGAAGAGGCGAAGGCCTACAAGACCGCGCTGCTGGCAGCGTTGTCGAGCGAACTGGCGACGACGGGCGACGCGGAAACTCGCAAGGTCCTTGAGGCCATGAAAGCTCGGCTTGAGGGCATGCCTCCTGCGGAGGTGCTTGCCTTGCGCCCTCGTCTGGAAGAGCAAGGCATCATCGTGACGCCGCCGCCTGCGGCCGTGCCGCCGACAGAGGTGACCGGCCCTGCTCCCACCAGTCAAGCCGGGCCCACGAAACCCGGGGAGGGGTCTGCGACTCCGGCGGCCCCCGCTCAGGGGCCTGCGGCGCCCTCAACACCGGCAGCTTCCCCGCAGGGCCCTGCGTCGCCTTCGGCTCCGTCGACCGCTCCCGTGGCCTCCCCGGCTGGGCCAGCGGTTCCTCCTGCCGCCCCCGCAGCGGCTCCGGCCGCTCCCCCCGCTCCGCCCTCTCCTTATACGGTCAAGGAGGGCGATACATTGTGGGATATCTCCGGCCAGCGGCTCGGTGACCCCAGGCGCTGGCGCGACCTGGTCGACGCCAACGCGAAGCGTCACCCCAACCTGAGCCAGAATCCGGATTTCATCTTGCCTGGTTGGAAGCTTGACCTGCCGGTTTCGCCTCCAGCTCCCTCTGCGCCGCCACGGCGGGGTGAAGCGGCCCCGCCCTCGGTGACACCGCCCACAGGGCCCGTCCCGCCCAACGCTGCGACTCCGGTGGCGCCATCGACGCCCCCAGCGACCGCTCGCCCTGCGGCTCAGGCTCCTGCGGCCCCAGAGACGGCGTCCGCACCCGTGCCCGCCGCCCCTAGCGGGAGTCAACGCGCAGAGCTGGTCAAGCAGTTCAACCTGGCGCCGGAAGGCTCCAATTTCGACGCTTTTTGGCGCGAGGTCAGTGCCTACCCGCAGACCGCTGTGGGTCCTGATACCGGCACCGAAGCGGACCGGAAGGGTCTCCAAACGTTGCTGAAAAACCTCGGATATGAGGTGGAAGTGACGGGCGATTATTTCGAAAAGGGGGCGGATGGCCAGCCCAAAACCGATGCGCAAGGGATGCCCGTCAGCCCGACCGCTGCGGCCGTGATTCATTTCAAGCGCTTGGCCGGCATCAAGCAGTCGTATCAGGTGCTGGGGGGGGATGGGAAGCCGCAAGCCGATGTCAACGAGTACGTTGATGCGCGGACCCGGGAAACGATGACGGTGGCCCTGCGCTTGCTGCAGAATCCGGACCTCCGGCAAAACGAGACCATGGAGGCCGCGGCCCGTGAGGCGGCTCGCTTGCAAGCGTCGTCCATCGGTCCCGAGGTGGGTTCCCGGGAAGGTCGTCAGCTGGTCCAGCAGTATCTCGCAGCCTTGGGCTACGCGGTGCCGACGAGCGGCCAGTTCGATGAATCGACCACCGAGGCGATTCTTGACTTCAAGCGGAGGCGGGACATCGCGGCGGGCTTCAAGGATGACAAGGGGCAGGCGGTGTACACCCCCTATGTGGATGGCCGGACGGCGGATGCCTTGCTCAACGCCGTTCAAGAGTCAAGCCGGACGCCCTAGAGCGACCAAATTCGAAGGGGCGCCTGCGGGCGCCCCTTTCCCTTGAAGGAGGATCAGGCGTGAAGCACAGGACCGGGCTCTTGGCCCTTGGACTCGTGACGATCGGATTGCTCGGACAAGCTGCCCTCGCGATGGCTGCCAAGTCACAGGCACCGCGCGAGGACCAGGCGAATCGGCGACTTGGCTATCTCGATACGGTCGACGCGCCGCCGACCCTCAAGCCCAAGCAGGCCTTTGTCGTGCATCTGCAGGGAAATCTCCCTGACCCCAGCTGGGCTTGCGCGGAGCCTGAGGTGATGACGGGAGACGGGGTTGTCACCGTTCGGCCCTGGTTGCGGCGGGTGACCACGGAGCCCGTCATGCAGGTCCTCGTTCCCTTCAAGCTCGATGTGAAGGTGCCGGGCCTTGCGCCTGGGCGCTGGGTCCTTGAGGTGCAAAGCTTTGGCGGCAGCGTGTCGACCCGAAGCATTGAGGTGAAGCCCTGAGCTGACCTCCCCCGGGTCGGCTGGATGGATCGTTCAGCCGACGGGCTCCAGTCTGTCCCGTTCCTTCCGCTCCGAGAGCGCCAGAAAGACCAGGAGTAGCGAGATGTCCGCGGGGGTGACACCGCCCACGCGGGAGGCTTGTCCGATCGTGCGGGGCCGAATGCGGTCCAGTTTGTCCTGCGCTTCGCGCGACAGCCCTTTGATCGCCCGATAGTCCAGGTCGGCCGGCAATCCCTTGGATTCCAGTTGTTGCTGGCGCTCAATGGCCATCTGCTGGCGCTTGATATAACCCTCGTACTTCACCTCGATGCTCAGTTGCCAGGCGACCGCGGGAGCGAGGCTGAAGCCCGCTTCCTCAGGATCGGGCAACAGCAGTTCCACCGGGATGGGCGGGCGCCGTAGCAACTCTTCGCGTGTGTAGACCCGTTCGATCGATTCGCCGGTCTGGGCTTGCAGGCGTTGGGCGAGCGGGGAGCCCGGATAAACCTTGGCCTGTTTCAGCCAGGCCAGTCCTTGGGCGATCGCCTCGCACTTGGCCTCGAAGCGGCGCCAGCGCTCGTCATCGATCAGGCCGATCTCGCGTCCCAGTGGCGTCAGACGCTGGTCGGCATTGTCCTGTCGGAGGGTCAGGCGGTGCTCAGAGCGCGAGGTGAGCATGCGATAAGGGTCGCGGATATCCTTGGTTACCAGGTCGTCGATCAAGGTTCCGATATAGGCCAGGGTGCGAGGGATGACGACAGGGGCGCGGCCCAGGGCCCAGTGGGCGGCGTTGATGCCCGCGACCAGGCCCTGGGCGGCCGCTTCCTCGTAGCCGCTGGTGCCGTTGATCTGGCCAGCCGTGAACAAGCCTGGCACCTGCTTGGTCATCAGCGTCGCGTGCAACTGGGTAGCCGGAATGCAGTCGTATTCCACGGCGTAGCCGTATCGCACGATCCGGACTTGCTCCAGGCCAGGAATCGTTCGGACGAATGCGTCCTGAACGTCCTCCGGCAGGCTGGTCGAACATCCCTGCAGGTACATCACATCTTGCAGCGCCGTCTCAGGTTCGACAAAAACGGGGTGCGACTCCTTGTCCGGGAAGCGCACCACCTTGTCCTCGATGGAGGGACAGTAGCGCGGACCGATGCTGGCGATCTGCCCCCCGTAGATGGGGGAACGATGCAGGTTGGCCTGGATCACCGCGTGCGTTTCCAGCGTGGTGTGGGTCAGCCAGCAGGACAGACGTGGCAAAGGATTGGGCGGCCTGGTCGGGTCGTGATCGAGGCAAAAGGGAGGCGGTGCCTCGTCGCCTTGCTCTTCGCTCATGCGCTGGTAGTCAATGGTTGCGGCATCGAGGCGAGGCGGCGTGCCGGTTTTGAGACGATGGAGTTCGAAGCCGAGTTTCCTCAAGCTGTCGGAAAAGCGCTGGGCCGAGGGTTCTCCCGCCCGGCCGGCCACGGTCTGGCGATCGCCCGTGTGGCAGATCCCATTCAAAAAGGTGCCCGTGGTCACCACCACCGCGCGCGCGCGCAGCGTCTCACCCTGCGCACTGGTGAGAATCAGCTCGCCATCAGCGCCGACTTCCAGGGCGTCGATGTGGCCTTCTTTCAAGCTCAAGTTGGGCTGAGAATGGCAGATGTCTGTCATATAGGCGCTGTAGCGGGCCTTGTCGCTCTGCGCTCGGAGGGCCTGCACTGCCGGCCCTTTTGATTCGTTCAGCACCCGCACCTGCAAGGCGGTGGCATCGGCGGCCTTGCCCATTTCTCCGCCCAAGGCGTCGATCTCGCGCACCAGGTGCCCCTTGGCCGGTCCACCGATGGCCGGATTGCACGGCATGGTGGCGATCGCCGACAGATTCAGCGTCACCATCAGGGTGTTGGCGCCCAGACGCGAGGAGGCCAGCGCCGACTCGACCCCGGCGTGGCCGCCGCCGATGACGATGACGTCCCACACGGGATTCGACACGATGAATTCGCCTTTCTCAAGCAAGGGAGCGCGGGGGGCAGCCCCATCAAGGTCCAGCTCGCGCCATCAGGCACCGAGCGCGACACCGCTCTCTTGATTTTATCAGTTCTTGATCAGAGCCGTCGTGAGCGTGTTCAGGCGATCCTGACCCTAAAAAAGTAGGTTTCGAAGCAAGTTGAAGTTTAAATGAGCTATAAGAAGGTCGTAAGTTACAATTAACGATGACCTGCTTCTGCCCATTGTAACGGTCTTCGCGCCGAAAGGAGTTCTCCTCGAATGAATCGCCAACTTTCCTTGGCACTGGCTGCCAGCGTCATGCTCGCTTCCACGGCTGGTTGTGCCAAGTCAGTCAATCCTTCGGCCGCGGTGGCACGGACGCAGGAGGCCATGTTGGTCGCCGGCAAGCCGATCCCGGGCAAGTTCATCGTCAAGATGCGCCCCGGTCAGGTGCTGCGGATGCGCCAGGGCTCGGGCACCAAGGCCGAGCGGGCCATCGATAGCCTGAACATTTATGGCGTTGAGGCGCCGGCGGGTCGCTCCATCAACGAACTGAAGCGTGAATTCGGGCCTGGCGTGGAATACATCGAGCCCGATGTGACGATCACCTTGGCCGACGGCCTGGACACGCTGACCAGTGGCTTCACCGCCAAGACGGAAGCGCCGAAGGAGACCTTCAACGACCCGATGGCCAAGGACCAGTGGGGCATCGCCAAGACCCAGCAGGCCGAGGCGATCGCGGCCACCAAGGGTGGCTCCAAGGACGTCGTGGTGGCCATTGTCGACACCGGCGCCGACCTCGGGCATCCCGATCTCAAGGAGAAACTGGTCAAGGGTTACAACGCGACCGGTGTGGGCGGTCTGTTCGGCGTGGGCAGTCCAGCCGACGACAACGGCCACGGAACCCACTGCGCCGGTATCGCGGCGGCGGTGACCAACAATGGCGTGGGCATTGTCGGCATGGCCGTCAACTGCAAGATCATGCCCGTCCGTGTTCTGGCCGGTGCCGGTTCTGGCTCCTTGCTGTCAGTGGCCAAGGGCATTACATGGGCGGCTGACCATGGCGCGGATGTCATCAGCCTGAGCCTGGGAGGCCCTGGAACCATGGCCTCGCTGGGTGAGGCCGTGGCGCACGCCTTGAAGAAGAATGTCGTTGTGGTGGCGGCGATGGGGAACAGCGGCCATCAGGGCAACCCGATCTCCTATCCGGCGGCCTACCCCGGTGTCATCTCGGTGGGGGCGACCGATGCGGACGACAAGATCGGAATGTTCTCCTCCTTCAACAAGTACTGCTCCGTGAGCGCCCCTGGGGTGAAGATCTTCGCGACCACGCCCACCTACGATGTGTGGTTGACCAAGAACAGCGGCGGTCGGATCACCAAGGAATACTCCTTCATGACCGGGACCTCGATGGCCACCCCTCTGGTGGCTGGGCTCGCCGGCCTGGTGCGCTCGAAGTACCCGGGCATGGCGCCTGCCCAGGTCAAGGAACTGCTTGAGAAGACGGCCGACAAGACGCCTGATATGAACGGCGAAAACTGGAACGAGAAGTTCGGTTTCGGTCGGATCAACGCCTACAAGGCTGTCACCTTCAGCGCTCGCTGACCTTCAGCTTATGGCCCCGGCCGCATCGGCCGGGGCCTTTTTCATGGCTACCTCGCTCAGGGCCGGAGGGTGACAAGTCTGTTTTTTTCCTGCTCCCAGGCCGCCCATCCCGCAGCCAGCAAGACTGCTTGCTTCCCTGTGGCGCCAAGTGCCGTTAGACTGGTGCAGCCCTGTCGCGCGAGGTCGTCCTTGTCTTCCCTGACGCGTTTGCTGCTTTCAAGTCTGGTCTGTCTCCTCGGGTGGATGCCGCATTCTGCGCACGCCCAGGAGGCCGATCCGTCCCGGCAGGCGTATGAACAGGCGCTGATCCAGGCCAAAGGCGAGTTGAAGCGGATAGAGGGACGCCTGGAAAGTGCTCGTGTCGCCCATCTCGATGTTCCGTTGGCGCGGGCTGGCGTGAGTCTCTCGATGGCGAAAATGGCCATTGAGACCGCGGCTCTGACATTGCGCACGGGCGGGGCGCAGACGGAGGTCCGCGCCTGGCTCACCCGCGGAGAGGGGTATTTGCGGGAAGCAGCGCTTCATTTGCTGCCATCGCGAGGCGCTGAAACCCGGGGCATCCTGCTGGATGCCTCCAGCTTGCCGCGCTCCGAGTCAGGTATTGTGGCCCTCGTCCAGCAGTTTGCGCGGGCCCATTTCAACGTGCTTCTGCCGGAGGTGTGTCGACGCGGCTATGCCATCTATCCCAGCCAGTTGCTCGACCGCGATCCGGACTTTCGCCAGGACCTGGATGTCCTGCAGGTCCTGATTCGGGAGGCGCACCGTCGCGGGATGGAAGTGCATCCCTGGATCTGGACCTTCCGGGTGCGTTCACCGGGGTTTGGCAATCCCCTGCTGGGGCATTTGCCGGCCTTGGCGGCACGGGCCGAAGGGAAAGAATCGCGATTTCTGAGCGCGGCCCATCCCGATGCCCGCGATTTCGTCTTGCGAGCGGTTGAGGAACTGACCCGCCATTACGATGTGGACGGCCTCTTGCTGGACTACATTCGATACGACGAGGCCATCCCAGAAGACGAGGTCAGCAAAACCCAGTTCGCCCTGGCTTACCACGCCCAGCACGGGGTTTACCCGCCTGATCCGTTGCCCGCAGACTCGCCCTTGCGGCTTGAGTGGCAACTCTGGCGTGAGCAGCAGGTGCACACCACGGTCCAGGAGATCGCCGCTCGCGCGCGTGTTCATCGCCCGCACCTGGCCATCTCGGCCGCCGTATTTCGGGGGGAGGCCTATGCACGGGCCGCGAAACTTCAGAACTGGCGACATTGGATGGACAATGCCTGGATTGATTGGCCCTCGCCGATGCTCTACACGGGCAAAACGCAGGAGCTTTCTCGTTGGTTGTCCTGGGAGACGGACCGACACACGCGGCGAAATCTACTGGTTCCCATTCTGGGCTTGCATCGCTTTGACCAGCCCAGTGACCTGTTCGAGCAATGGGCCGAGTTGAGGGCGGAGCACGTCCCCGGCGGTTTCTTGTTCGCCCTGGGGCATTTCGATCTGGCGCGACTGGAGGACCTTCGGGCAGGCCCCTTCCGGGAGCCGGCATTGCTGCCTCATCGCAGCTTTCCGCGGGCAGTCCGAAAGACCCTGGCGCAGGTCATGCAGCATTTGCGTCTGGTCCACGCCCAAGGTGATTTCGAGGCGGCGGCCACGGCCTTGATGCTGCACGAAGAAGTTCAGCGGATCAGCCAGAGCCTGCCTCTGCGTGATCGGGTCTATTATCAAGCCCCGGCCCTGCGGGAGCGTCTGCGCCAGGTGCGGTCTATGGCCGAATTGGCGCCGTGGCCCCTCGCCGCGCGCAGAGAATTCCTGTCGCGCATGCTGTATGCGGATGCGCTGCTCGCAGCCAATCAGCATCGCGTGGAGGCGAACCGCTACGTTCCACCTGCTCCGCCTCCCCGCGAACGTGCCGAAGAGCGCGCTGGCGGCCAGGGCGACTGATATGCCACGCCTGCTCCTGCCGGCTGGGCCGGTGCAGGGTCGCCTCCTCGTGTTTGATAAGGATGGCGTGCTGGTAGACTTTCATCGGCTCTGGGGGGCGATGGCACGGGCCAGGGCGAGCGCCGTCGCCTCTCAATTCGCGGCTCCCGATCTGGTGTCCGGTCTTTTGGCTGCTTGGGGTGTCGCCCCGGACGGGGCCATCGACCCCGATGGGGTCTTGGTGGTCGGTCGTCGGCAGGATGCCTTGGAGGCTGCGCGGCAGGTCGTTCGTGGGGCCGGGCGATCGGTTGCAGACATCGAGGCCGGGGTGCAGCTGGGTTTTGAAACCGTCGACCGCACGTTTTCGCGTCTGGCGCATACTCAAGCATTACCAGGCGTCTGGCTTACCTTGCGTGGGCTTCAGGCCCAAGGCTGGCGCTTGGCGCTCGCCACCTCCGACCACAGCCGACCCTCGTCTGAGTTTCTTGAGGCCCTCGGGGTACTGCCCTGGTTCGATGCCGTGGTGGGGGCTGACCTCGTCGCGCGCGGCAAGCCCTGGCCTGATTTGTTTTTGTTGGCCTGTGAGCGGGCCGGAATTGCACCTGGCGAGGCTTGGATGGTTGGAGATGCCCCGGCTGACTTCGAGATGGCCCGTGCGGCTGGAGCCGCTGGAGGGATTGGGGTGTTGTCCGGGGTGTCGGATGCGGCGCGCTTGGGCCTCTGGACCCCGCACGTCTTGCCGGGCGTATTTGCCCTACAGACGAATCCGGGCGCCCATCCAGTCCCATCCCCATTCCTGGAGGGGCCAGCGAGGCACGACGATCCATTCGATCAGTCCCATGCGGTAGGCGATTTCCGGTGACAGGAGGACGGCTTGTCCCCCGGGTTCGTCCAGGCTGGTGTCGTAAGCTTGAATGCCGAGTCGCAGCGTCAACCCCATTTCGAGCATGAGAGAGGTGGTCATGCCGGCTTGCCAGCCCCACAATGCGGCATTGTCGGGTTGGCCGACAATCAACTCGCGAATGTGCGTGGCCGCGCCAGTGAAGGCGATCCCGATGCCTGATTGCTCTTCGTCCACCACCTTCAAGACCGCCCGGTAAGCCCAGCTACGCGGTTGTAGCACGTGATCCACGGCCGCCCCCACGCTCAAGGGGGGCAGCAAGGCAAAATCGAGTGAAGCCGGGCCTCCCATGCCATAGGTCAAGGCGAGTTCCTTGTCGTGAAAGTCGGCCTTGGCTTCTCGGAAGGGCGGATGATTCGGGTTTCGGGCTTGGGCAGGCAGGGGCCCGAGCAGGGAGAGCACCAGCAGCGCAGATAGCAGGCCGGACAGACGCAGGAGTGGCATAGTCGCATCTTACTCTAATCGCTGGGGTGAGACCAGGGAAGTGCTGCTGATGCGAGGCGGCGAAGCCTGTCCCGGCGCGGATCACCGCACACGCCTGCCATTTGGGGTATGACATGGGGGTGGCTCGCGGTCGGAGCGTGTTGTGGCGTTTCAGTATTCCCTGCAACGGGTGCTCGAGCTGATCGAGCGCAAGGAACAAGAGGTCGACGCCAAAGTGATGGCGGCGGCGGCCCGGCGCGACCAGGAAGTGGCCAAGCTCGCCGAGATCGAGTTTCGCCGGGTGTCGGCCCAGAAGGGCCTGAACGCCCAGATGGCCCAGGGGGCGACCTCTGATGTGGCGGCTCACCACGACTACATCCAATTTCTCGGCCAGAAAATGGGGGCCCAGCAGCGGTCTCTGCAGGAAGCAGAACAATCCCTCAAGGCCATTCAGTCGGTTCAAGAAGCGGTGCGGCGGGAGCGAAAGAAGCTGGAAAAGCATCGGGAAATGAAGCGGGCTGAATGGCAAGAACAGGAACGCCGCAAGGAAGCGCGACGGATCGATGAGATGGCCGGGACCATCTTCATGAAGCGTCGACTAGTGCTGGAGGAAGAGAACCGCGAACTGGCGGAACGGCTCGAGAAGATGGAGAAGCTGCGGCTATTGAAATTGTTGCGCGAGCGTCGCGAGAGGGAGCATCGCTGATGCTGCCCTTGTCGTTTGCCACGCCCACGCCTCCGCCATTGCCTTCCCCAGCCAGCGAACAGGCGCTCAGGGCTGAGCAGGACAGACGGGAACAGCCCTCTCCGGCAGGGCGCACCCGAGCGGAGGTCGACTTCGCAGCTCTCGTGCAGCGTGAACTGGCACCTCCGGGATCCCTCTCGGTGGCTTCACCTTCGCTTCCTCTGGGTGGGAGTGTCTCGGGAGCGTGGTCACCCGGCCTCTCCGAGCTGTTGGCCTCGCCGGTCGTGACGGGGCTCCCAGGGGCTGCCGTGACGCCAAAACGTCGTGTCGAGCCAGGTTTCGGTCCAGAGGACCAGGAACCCCCTCGAGACATGGGGCTTGAGGGCAGGGAACCCCGGTTTTCGGCATCAGAGACGCCTGTTATCTTGCAGCTCCTGCCCTGGCTGCCACCGGTGGGAGAATTTTCAGCTGCTTCGGAGGGGGGCCACGTGGCGGGCGAGGTGCCGCGGCTGGTGTTTGGACAGTTGACCCAGGCGATTCGCAATGACCAACCTGTCAGCCACCTCGACTTTCACCTGGATCCCCCGGCGCTGGGGCCGGTTCACCTTCATGTCAGCTACCAGCAAGGCTTGGTGGAGGTTCAGTTGACGGCACAAACCCTACACGCCAAGTTGGCCTTGGAGCAGCAGGTCGGGGCGATTCATCAGATTCTGACCACCTCTCATTTTGTGCCCGGGCCCCTCAAGGTGGTCATGGCCCGCTCAGCGACTGGGGGAGCAGGCGCTCGCCAAGATCCGGGTTCGGCCCCTTTCCAGCAAGGGGCTCGCCGCCGCCGGCCGTCGCAGGGCGACCAAGTCGTCGATCTGGTCTGACGACTGCTCAGTCGTCCGACTCCCAGTAAGCGTGAGGGAGCGGCACGCGGGTCAAGGGCTCTGTCGACCCGCACACGGGGCAGCCTGGGGACTCTGTCGAGGCCAGGGTTGCCCGGCAAGCGGGGCACGCCACGAGGAGACGGGTGCGCCCCCATCCCCCGATCCCTTCGTGGTAGCCCCGTTGCAGCCAGTCAAGGGCCTGTTCTTGTGGCAGGCCTTCTGGCCATTCGCTCCAACTGCCTCCGCTCAGCAAGCGAGCGCACGTCGCTTCCGTCGCCAAAAGCTCCTCTTTGGCTGAACTGACGTCCACGCCTGGGAGGCCTGTGGTGTAACGCGGACGGTCGGTCACGTCCTTGATGATGCCGAACTCCCTGCGATCCAGTCGGGCGAAATGGCTGGCGGCCAAGGGAGCCTCGGTACATTGCAGGTGCACCTGTAATTTTCCCGAGCTGCAGAGCTCCGCGGTGCAATGTGCAGCCGTTTTAATCAGTTGCACACCTTCCGCCCGTGCGCTTGGCGACGCCTCTGGTCTCACGCCGCTGAGGAGGAAGACCGCCTCAGACAACCCGACCAGGTTGAGCAAGGCCAGCGGGGGCCCCAGGCGATCGCCCAGCGCCTCCTCGGCCCCGGGTGGCTGGCTGCCTGGCAGGTGGGTGTTCAAAAGTATCGGGAAAGCCCTCGCGGGGCGCCTTGCAAGGCTTTCGAGCCTGTGGGTGAGGTGTTGGTAGGCTTCCGCGATGGTGGTTTGCAGGGCCGCGGTGGTTTCAAAACCTTGACGCTTGGATTGCAGAATCAGCCGTGGCAAATTGATCGACAGTCTGGCGAAAATGGTTGCATTGCAGGGCGCTGCGGGTACGTCTGCAAGGCGGGCGACCTGACCGAATTGCCAAGCTGGCGTGCGCTCAGAACTGAAGGACATATTCGACGCGTGCGGGAAGGCCGCCAAGGCCAGCTTGGTGAGATCGTGGTTGGGGTCGCCGGGGGCCAGGTTGACGCCCTCTTTCAAGCAATACGTCACGTGCGGCGCGCCCCAGATGTCGTTCTGGCCGTCTTCCCGGCCCATCAGGGTCAACAGGGCGGAGGTGATGGCGCGTGCCTGGGGCCTTGTATCCAGGCCGATCTGCAGCGTGATTCGCGGCAAGGCGCGGGCACCAACGGCCAAGCTGGTGTTCAGATGATAGGCGAGTGCCTCGACGGCCCCGTCAATGCTCTCGGACGAGACGTCTGCATCGATCAGGTCGGCCCAAGCCGATTCAAAGTGAGGGATGGTGCCGCCCCCATGCACTTCGTTCTGAAAGGCGTGGACCAGAGCCGACGTCAGCGCGGGCAGAGAAGCGAGTCGACGCGAGGCCCTCAAGTGGCTATGGCCACAGTGAAATCCCGATTTCAAGGCAGGGGCGAGGGCCAAGCTGGCGCTGTGGGGGCTCAGGTCATAGTGGCTGAGCGCATGCATGAACCAGGAACCGCTGCGGTGCGCCTCCGCCTCTCGGTCGCGCAGCACGCGATGTAGGTAAAAGTCTCTCGCTGCCGCGCATCCGACGGCATGGTGCTTGGCCGCGGACATCGGGCCTTCTCCTTCGCTGGGCTGATTCCCCATTTTCTCTGCGACCAGGTTCATCCAGGCAGACTGTGTCTCGCGGATCCGGCTTCGCTTGGCACGGTAGAGAATGAAGGCCTTGGCCGTCCGGGCGTGCCCCTGTTCGATCAGCGTTTTTTCGATCACGTCCTGAACACGTTCGACGCTTGGCAGGGTTATATCTGGATGGGTTTTGGAAAGCGAGGTCACCACCAGATCAGTCAGTTCCTCGGCCAGACGATAATCGCTTCCCTGCAGAGACTGCGCGGCTTTCATGATCGCCGTGACGATCTTGGAGCGATCGAAGGCCACGACACGTCCGTCGCGTTTTTTGATCTCCAGAGGGTTCGTACCGGGCGATTTCATGTATCACTCCTCGAAAGAATTTTGATCCGGAAAAAACGTCAAGCACCACGCCGCGCGAGGCTGAAATGGCAGGCGTTCAACCAGGTTGATTTTGTGCGTTTCGCACATTCGCTTGACCTGGTGCCTGGGCATAATGACCGCGAATCAGTGTAAAGACCAAATTCAGGTTTGACTTCATCTTAGTCTGAAGTCGGACGCTCGGGCAGGGCCCTCCCACCCCGCTCGCCCAGGGTGTGTCCTTAGCTGGTCGCGATGAAGAAGGTTTAAAGACTATGATACCGGATTCGTTTTTCAAGCCATTGATGGCACTTGGGGTGTTTGCCGCAGCGCTGGGTGTCTCCCAACCCGACGTTGCGTGTGCCGCTCCTGATGCCTTCCAGGTGGCGGTCGTGGGAGCCGCCAGCTACGACTACGATCGGGATGAACTCCTGGTCCCGGTCACGGGTGGAGATCCTCGGGTCCATGTGCAGCAACTGTCGCCGCGGCAGTTCGTGGCGGATCTCACGGGCTGTCAACTTCTGGGCGGCTCCTCCATGGGGAACCGCTTGCGTTACAGCCCGCTGGCCGGCTGGTCACTGTCCTCGGAACCGTCGCTCAGCGCTGTCAGGCTTCGTTTGACCCTGCGCGAAGGGGTGAAGCCAGAAGCGCGCTACGATCAGAACCGCGGTTTCGTGGTGTTCTCGTTCGCGCGGCGCGCAGAGGCTCGGACGGTCAAGACGGCGGCGGCCCAGACCCCCGAACCGGTGCTGCCGCTCCGTCCCTCCCGGCCTCCGCTGGTGGGGCTGACGCCGAAGCAGGTTCGCGGGCAGGCGGCTGAACTGGAGCGCACGCTCGCGGCCAGGCCCGCCACGCAGCAGGCGGAAGCCGGTGGCAAGTCTAGCCGCGAGGCTGACAGTCCGGCTGTTGCACCCAAAACCGGTGCCCGGCCGTCTGGCGAAGTCCAGCGCGCGGCGTTGCCAACGGCCCCGCAAGCGGCGGCGGCTGGCAGCGACCTCAAACCGGTGGCCCTGGTGTCGCACTCGCACGGCGCAGGCCTGCGTGCCGAGATGATGGGTGAGGCCACGGCCGGGCGGCGGTTGTTGAGCCGTCCCGTCGCGATGCCACTGGTGCTGCTGGCCGCTGCCAATCAGTCCGTGGTTCGTCGCGTGCCCTCTTCCTTGCGGCTCGTCCGCTGGGGGGGCGGAACCCACAAGAATCGCCGCCTTGTGAAGTCGACGCCTCATCGTTTGGCGGCTCGTCCGCTGGTTCGCCTCGGCCTTCCTCACGTCGATCAGGCTGAGGGCCATCTGGTCGTGCCCGTGTTGAAGGGGAGCCTGTCCGCCGAAGCCCTTCAATCGGTTCGCCTGAACAAGCGGTGGTCTTACATCGATGTGGCGGGAGCCCTTCCAAGTTTCCAAGGCGTTCGTTATGAGGAACGCCCGGACTTTGCCTTTCAGCGCTGGGTGATGGCCCGGCGTCCGGGACAGACCGTGACGCGTCTCTCGTTCGCTTCCGGTGTCTCGGTCCGGCTGGACCATCAGCTCAAGCAAGATGCCTTGGTGGTGGCGGTCGTGCCAACCGAGAAAGTACTGGCGAACCTGGTCAACCCGAACTGGGTGGCCGAGGGCAAGCCCGCATCCACGGGAAATAGTGACGGGAAGTCCATTTCCGAATCCCGGCCAGGCCCAGTGGTGGCTGAAGCCGGTTTGCCAGCACCTTCCGGCGAGCCTCGTCTGGAGCCCATCGCGCCCAAGGACGCGGTGGTGCGCCGCAACCCCGCCCCCGCCGGCGTGATCGAGACTCGCCTGCGCCGCCCCTTCTATGACGCTGAGCGGTTTGGCTTGGCCATTCCTTACGAGGGACGGACGCCGTTGTTCCGCTGGGCAACCAAGTCGGCGAATCTGGCTGTGATTGAACTGAAAGCGGACGTGCTCAGTGCCACGCATCTGCAGGAAGAGGCCCGGCGTCAGCTGGCCTGGGGCAGCTGGAAGTTGAGCCGCCGGGGTCGCCCGGGTCTGCTGGCGCTCGAGATGAGCTTCACCAACCCTTCGGAGGTATCGATTGCCGCAGATCCGGAGCGTAAGCAACTGCTGGTGATTCCTCAGCCTAAACTGAGCCAGGTGGCCGTGGCTGAAGGCTCTGCCGTGCGCTCTTCGCTCTCCAACGTCTCGGTCGACACCCAAGGAGATAACCTGTTCATTCCGTATCAGGGCGAAGTGCCGCGCTACGTGATCGAGCAGGTGACGCCTACCTTCGCGTACGTGGTCTTCGAAGCGGCTGCCCTGAAGGATGCCGGTGTTCAGTTCCAGACGCCAGCGATGCACCCGATGTTGAACTACACCCTGGTGACGCAACCGGATGGAACCAGCACGGTTCGGCTGGCCCTCTCCCTGACGAAGCCGGCCTCCACGGCGGTGTATCAGGACCCCACCAATGCCCGACTCGTGGTCTCCTTCGGCCAGGATGTGCCGGTGGTGCAGAACAACGACACCAAGGCGCTGAGAGTGCCTGAACCCTGGCCTGGCGCTCTGAGAGAGGCGCCTGGCGTGCCGACCTCCGGCCTTCAGACCAACTCCTGACGTCTGACCGTCAAGCTCGCTCATCCCTCCGGGTCGCCGGGGGGATGAGCCTTTTCGCACGGATGAACCTGACTGTCTGAATCGGCCGAGGCGCTCACGCCCCCTTGAATTAGACTGACCTCAAGAGCATTGAGGTGTGTCGTGAAGCTTGGCTTGATTGGAAACTGCCTGTTCGCGCTGCTGCTGGTTGGTTGCCATTCTCCTTTACAAGTGGCCGAGACCAGGCCCGTGGGAGTCCTCCCGGTGCAGACTCGGCCTGTTCGGGCGGCTTCCGAATCAGCGGCGGTGCCTTGGAATCTTGAGCAGATTGAGCTCCCCTCGGCCTCGACAGGTCAGTCGGTGGTGGTGGCTGTACTGGACACGGGGATCGATGCAGGGCATCCGGCATTTCAGGAGCGCGTCTACGCCGGCATTGATCTGGTTGGCCCCGATCTCTATCGCGCGAGATCAGGGCAGGTCGACTACAGCTTTCGCGATGGGAATGGTCACGGAACCCACGTGGTCGGCATCATTCTTGCCGCTTCCGCCGGCTTTGATGTGCGGGTTCTTCCCGTCAAGGTGATTCCCTGTGAGGGGGTTGGCAATGACGTGGCCCTCGCTCGCGGCATCGAGGCGGCCCTGGCGTGGCGTGACCCGAGCGACCCTCACACTCGGGTTCAGGTGATCAATCTGAGTCTGTCCAGTCCCGAACCATCGGAACGATTGGCGGGAGCGATTCGGCGCGCTGCTGCGGAAGGCGCGTTGCTGGTTGCTGCCGCCGGAAATGATGGGCAATCCGTCTCTTTTCCCGCGTCGATGGAGGAGGTTCTGACCGTGGGGGGAACAGGTCTGACTGGAGAACGGGTCGCTTATTCCAGCTTCGGGGCGCCTCTTGATTTGCTGGCGCCTGCTGGGGACGACTCGGCGCCGATTGTGTCGGCCTGGCCTACCTACCTCACCGTGAGCGACTGGCAGGCGGCAGAGGTCTCCCGCGAGATCTGGGCTGGCCTGATTGGTACCTCCATGGCCGCTCCCCACGTCAGTGCGGCGGCTGCCGTTCTGTGGGGCCTGGAACCGAGCCTCTCGGCGATGCAAGTGCGAGCCCGCATCCTGGCGGCCACGGATGATCTGAACCTGACCGGACACGATTCCCAGACCGGCTATGGACGGCTCAATCTGTCGCGCGCCCTGCGCTTGTCGGAGCACGATCTCCACTGATGCCTGCGCGTGTGGGGCATGGTGGTCAGTGCGCCTTCGGAGTCCTGCTGGCTGGACTACTGTTCGGTTGTGCGGCCTGGCCGACATCGACCCAACTCACGTCACTGTCGGGTCGGGTGGTTGACCCCATGCGCCGGCCCCTCCCGGGCACGGTGGTCACCGATGGGGTGAACAGCGTGATTTCCGATGGGCTCGGTCATTTTCGCTGGAAGGGCCGGGCCAATGCCCTTTCGTTTATCAAACCTGGGTTCTCTGACAAGCTTGTGCCGCTCAAGTCGGGGCTGTCCCTGCCGGTTGAATTGAGGGTTTCCAGTCTGCGTGGCCGATTGGCCTGGCGCGTGGACGGCGCCAGGACCGAACTGTCGGGGCTGGAATCCGCGCTGGGGGCGTGGGCCAAGTCCAAGCTGCGGCGTTACCCGGAGGTTGATCTCAACCAGGTCGACTTGCTGGTTCTGCTGATGCCACGCGGGCTCGCCTCTTCGGAGACGATACGGATACTGAACTGGGTGCGACGCGGGGGACGCCTGCTTGTCTGTGGGGAGTGGGGAGGGGAGCGGGACTTCGACAAGACTTGCGTGAACGCCTTGGTCCAACCGGCCGGCATCCAGTTCACGGGCGCTACGCTCAAAAGCAATGCGGAAGACCCTTTCAGGCTGGTGGTCACGACACCGGAAGCTGCGCCGCTCCTCTCTCTGGAAGCGCGGGACGCCGTGACCATGTGGGGGACGTGTGAACTGAGCTTGAGCGGTCCGGCCAGGCCCCTGTTGGTCTCCAAAACCAGTGCCTACTCGGTTCTGGCAATCGGCGATAACCACGTGGTCGCGGCGGTTGGACCGCTCGGACGTGGGAAGGTCATGGCCGTTGCCGATACGTCTCTCTGGCGGGATTCCGATTCGAGCGGCGTGGGCAAGCCAAACCTCGAGACGGGTGCCAATCGACGACTGCTCGAACGTCTGCTCGTCTGGTGAGACGGGGGCGCTGCAATTATACTGGGGGGGTCTCGGTGAAGCGTCATGGGAAGCGCGTGGCCCACCGTGGGACATTGTGGCGCGTGGGGGCCTTTCGTTGTCGATTTCCTTTCGTGGACGCCGGATCGAAGTTCACGGTGTTCCCAATCTGCTTCTCGGCGGGGAATTCCAATATTTCAGGCTTCCGCGGGCCCGCTGGCGAGAAACGCTACAAACACTTCAATCTGCGGGCCTCGATTCGGTTTCGGCTTATGTTCCATGGGTCTGGCACGAGTGGGAGCCGGGTCATTTTGATTTCACGGGGCAAAGTCATCCCGATCGTGACCTCGTGGGATTTTTGGACCTTTGCGAAGAGCTTGGTCTTCCCGTGTTCATCAAGCCTGGGCCGTTCATCTTCGCCGAGTACCAGGGATTTGGCATTCCATTGTGGTTGCAGGAGCGCCATCCCGAGTGCTTGATGGTGGTTCATCGGCCCCAGGCCTTTCCTCAGCCTGCCTTGAACCATCCTGGTTATCTGGCGTTGGTCCGCGCCTGGTTCGAGCAGGTGGCGGTCATTCTGCGTCCCTATGTGGGGCGAGGCGTGGTGGTGGCCCTTCAGATCGACAATGAAACCGGCTATCCGCAGTTCGGGCAGGGGCCTCACCTGACGGACCGGAATCCAGAGACGCTCTCCCTGCTACGCCTGGTCTTGAAGGAACATTTCGGTACGGTTCAGGCCCTCAACGCGGCCTGGGGGACTTCATTCGTGTCTTTCGATGCGGTGGAGCCGCCAGAGGAGAGGCAGTTCAATGCGGCGCAGATGGACACCATGGCCCGCTGGGTCGAGGATTACATCGTCCGCTATCTGACTGCATTGCGCGATATGTGGCTGGAACTGGACCTGGGGATATTCCTGTTCCTGAATGACATCTGGCTGGATTCCTGGCCTTCTCATCTTGGCAAGAAAAATCGCGTTGCGCCGCTCGCCTTCGACATTTATCCCCGCTATTCCGATTTGCCGGTCACCTTCGATCAGCCGTTCAGCATTTCTTACGTCCCGCGCTTATTCGGATCGTGTTTGCAGGACGGACCCTTGATGTCGGCCGAACTGGGGGCCGGCTGGTTGGATCCGGGATGTCAGGTGAGGAACGAAGCGACCTTTCTCAGTGCCATGGCGGCCTATGCCCACGGCACTCAAGCGATTTTCTTTTACATCCTGGCCGATGGGCGTGATCCCGACGGGGATTACGTGTTTGATTCCTTCGTGGGCCTCGATGGGGAGCCTACGGGACGGCTGGCGGTGCTGAATCGCTTGGCCGACTTCAAGCGACATTGTGGCGCCGTGCTCGCGGAAACGCAGGAGGTTGCCTCTCCCATTGCGATTTTGCACAATCCTGCGGTGACGCGGGAAATGATGTCGGCTGCCTTGGACCCGGTGGGGGCCTTCTTGAAGGGGTCCCAACGTCCCATTGATGAGGTCATGACGATTGTGTCGGTCAATGCCGGCTTGTTTGGCGCCCTGGCTGAATCGGGACATCAGCCCACCGTATGCAACCTGGAACAGGTGAGCCTCGAAACGTTGCGCCGTTTTCAGGTGGTTTTCTTCAATGCCATCGGGGTTCTGGACGCTCGGAATCGGCAGAAACTCGAACAATTTGTGCGGGAAGGTGGCACCCTGGTCACGCTGGGTACGCCGTTCGAGGAAAATACGTATCTTTTTCCAGCGACCGTGCAAGCGGTTTCGAATCCCCAGTCGTGGTGGGTGATGGGGCGGATCGCCTGGGATTACGTGCGATTCTACCTGCGCGTGGCCCGGTCCTTTCGCCACCGCCTTTGTGCCTACACGGTGGAGGGCATGTATCCCGCCATGCTCTTGAACAAACACGCCACGCGGGCGGGGCTCTGGCTGCGAAGCGGTCTGGATGGAGCACGCATCTGGGCTTCGCGCCTGGTGACCCTGTCGACGCCGCGTGGCGAGGTGGAACCCTTGCTGTGGCAAGGAAAACGCTTGGCCGGCTATGTGGCCCGTCTTGGGGGGGGGCGAAGTGTCTTTCTGGGAACCCTTCTCGGCGCGGCCTTCGATTCGCCTGGCTATTATCTGGACGAACCCGCCAACAAGGCGTCCATCAAGGCGTTCCTGCAACAGTTGCTTCACGGGTGGGGCGTCACGCCTTTCGTCACGCCTGCCTCGGACCTGGAACTGGTGGTGCGAGAGGGGCCGGATTGGCGGATGGCCTTCGTGCTGAATCGGGGCCCCCAGCGGGCGTTTGACTTGCAACTGCGGATGGATTGGCGAGGGTGGAGGTTTCAGTCGGCTTGGGGGACGGAATCAGCAAGACTGGAATGGACCGGTGAGCGGCTGATCGGGATCGTCGCGACAGAAGACGTGCTGGTCGGCATTTGGAAACGCTCCGATGCAGCCTGAAAATCATGAACGACAGCCCCTTGTCGAGCGGTCGCAACAGCTGGCTTGGACTGACGTCGATGACGAGGGCGATGAGGAAGAGGCATCCTGGCTGGAAGTCTACCCACCTTGGCTCGAGTGGGCTTCCTCGGTCCTGACACCTCAGGCGGCGTGGGTGGCTGTGGGTGCCGGTCTGCTGGGCGGGGTGACCGGGTGTTTTCAGTTTGCAACGCCGCTCTTCGAATGGTTTCCCTGGTTCGCGTATGGGTCATGGCTGTCGGTTGCGTTGGCGTGTGTTTTGTTGGCCTCGATGGTCGTGGCGAGCCGCCGTTGGGATCGGGGTCCCCTGCTGGTGGTGGGATTTAGTGGGCTGAGCTTCGCCTTGGCTCTGGCCAGTGTGGGGGCGAAGAGCCATTGGCAGCGAGGTTTGTCCGGTAACCCCTTCTACACCTTACCGGCGCAAACGGTGGCTTATGAGGTCGCGTCCGAGGAGGTGTCGCTTCGCACCTCGGATGGTGTCGACCTGCGTGCCACCTATCTGGGGGCTCGCCGGCCCTTCGCCCTGCTCTATGTGCCCTCCTGGCGGGCCCATCGACGGGCGTTTGCCGTGGTTGCCCTGGCCTCCTGGTGGGCCAATGATTTCGATGTGCTGGTGCTCGACCCACGCGGGCAGGGGGAAAGCGGGGGTTTCAAAACCCCTGACGCTCGCGAACGGCACGACGTGGCCGCCGGTGTGGCATACTTGCGCCAGCAGGGCCATTCGCGTGTCGCGGTGATTGCAGAGCAGGATGCGGCCCGGCCGGCGGTGTATGCCGCGGTGGAGGGGCGCAACGTGGACGCTTTGGTCCTGCTGGCGCCCACGCTGCGCTGGGCAGACTCCTTGGGCTCTCAATGGGACCCCCGTCATTTACCGGGCCGACTTTACTGGCGCGTCGCCGCGGGCTTGAAATTCGGTGGTGGGCCTCCGGGACCCTCGCTGGTTGAACTGTTGCAGCGGATCGCCCCAACGCCGGTCTACCTGATGGGCACCAATGCGGAGGCGGGCAGCACACTCGACACGCTGTACAAGGCCGCTCAGGATCCCAAGGGCTTGTTCAAGCTCGGCGGCGATGGTCAGCCTGTGGCCTGGTCACATGTGGTCGAGGTCTACCAGGCCGCTTCTCAACACCTGAGTTACTTCTTCGCCCCGCCCCAACCCAGCGCCGGGCTCAGTTCTGGCGAATGAGTTCAAGGACCTGAGACAGGCGGGCGTTGGCCTGAACCAGCATGGCTTGCGAGGCGGACTGAAGCACCTGCGCCTTGGTCAGGTTGGTGGATTCCACCGCGAGATCGGCGTCGCGCAGGGACGACTCGGCCGTGGCGACCGAGGCTTCAAACTTCTGTACGATTGTGAGATGCAGTTCGAGGCGTTGACTCACCGTGCCAAGATACGTCTCCTGCTGAAGGAGTCCACCCTTGGCCTTGTCGAGCGTGGCGAAGGCGGCGGACACGTTTTCCGGTGTTGACGGGTTGATCAGCAACTTGTTGGGATACATCTGGTCAAACGTGGTGCCGAGCGGAAAGCCCGGTTGGAGCATGCTGGGAGGCACGGGCATGGACGGTGGGGGGGGCGGGTACACTCCCAGCGTGCCGAGGAAGAGTTTAGCTTGTGGATCTTCGTATAGGGCCTTGTATCCATAAGCTTCCATGACCAGTGCCTTCATGGTGTCTCTCAGCGGGTTATAGTCGACCGCCATCGTGTCACCTGGATTGGTGCCCACCATGAAGTTCAAGACTCGGTCTGCCGTTTCATCGCCCTCAAAACTGACGCGAAAGTTCTTGGCGGTGATGTAGGCCTGAAACAGCACACCTTTCATGGTGTCCAGCTGTTTTTGATAGAAACCCAAGTTTTCCTGCGTGTTGGTTCCGTTGGCCGCTTGCACGACCACCTCGCGCATGTCTTGCAAGACGTCTACGATGCTCCGGATGCCGTCCTCGCCGATGCGGACGATGTTGATGGCGTCCTGCAGCGAGCTTGCTACCGAGCGCGCGGTGTTCACCTCGGTGCGGTAGGTTTCCGCGACGCTGAAGGCGGCAGGGTTTTCCCAAGACGTGTTCAGCTTGCTGCCGCTCGAAATGCGGTCCATGGCCTGATTGGTCTTCTTGGTGAAGTCGGAAACCCGGCTTGCCAGCATCGAGTTGTGAATCGTGGACAGCATGGACGTCTCCCTTGTCTACCGCGTGCCCATCCTTGGGCTCGCTCGGTTCGCCAACCCATGTGTCGTACCAAACAGGCAGAGACTTGAGCCCGCAACTCAGAGGAGAGGAGGCCCTGAATGGAGGGGGCTCGGCCTGCCTCAGCTGGCCGCGATGGCGCTGAGACTCACATTCCCGACAGCTTGCACGCGGAACTTGGGGTGGATCTCGCTGTGCGAGAGTACGGTCAGGGTGGGCAAGAATCGCTCCATCAGAGGTTTGAGGTGAGGCCGCACCACGGGGTCGCACAGCACGGCCGGTGTGCGGCCCTGCATGGCGGCTTCCTGGTATGCCTGAGACAGGCGCTCCACGATCAGTGCGCGAATTTGTGGATTGATGGCCATGACCTGTCCTGCCGGGCCTTGAACGATGGCATCCTTCATGGATTGCTCCGTGCGCTGGTCGAGCGTGATGACGTACAGGTTTCCATTCTCGTCGGCCAGTGACGCGCAGATCTGGCGCGCCATGGTCGCTCGGACCAGTTCGGATAGAAGCAGGGGATCCTTGACGGTCTTCGAGAAATCCGACAGTTTTTCGAGGATCGTGGCCAGGTCGCGGATGCTGACCCTCTCTTTCAGCAGGGATTGCAGAACACGTTGGACCTCGCCGAGTTCAAGCTTGTCCGGTACCAGTTCTTTGACGGTGGTGGGAGCCTTGTCACGCACCTTGTTGAGCATGATCTGGACTTCTTCACGGCTGAGAATTTCCGACGCGTGCGCGCGGACCACTTCATCGAGGTGCGCGATCAGCACGTTGGTCGGATCTTGCACAATGTAGCCGAGTTGGGTGGCGCGTTGCGCTTCGGCTCCTGCCACCCAGACGGCGGGTTTGCCGAAGGCCGGTTCGGTGGTCGGGAATCCGACCAGTTCCTCTGACGTATCGGTGTTGTTGTTCTGGATCGCGAGCATATAGCCAATCAGCAACTCACCTGATGCCACCACGTTGCCCTTCACGAGGACCTGGTAGGTGTTGGGACGCAGATTCAGATTGTCCTTGAACTGGATGCCGGGCATGATGAAGCCGAGTTCCATGGCGATCGTCACCCGCATCGGAACGACCCTGTCCATCAGTTCGCCGCCGAGGGTGGGATCCACCAGGGGAACCAGATCGAGCCCCAGTTCCAGGGTCAAGGGGGGCACGCCGATCATCTTCATCACGGTTTCGGGGTTTTTGAGGTCCTCGTCCGGGTCTGGTTCGTCGCCGCCATAGGCCGCGTCGCCGGGCTCTGCGGGCAAGCCATCGGCCGTGGTTTGGTTTCCAAGCAATTTGGCGCGGTAGGCCAGGAAGGCCGTGATGGCAACCGCCAGGGCGATCAGGAAAAATGGCCAGTGCGGTGGGAGGAAGAAGCCGAACAACATCAAGATGGCAGAGGCGATGCCCATGGTCTTGGCGTCCGTGAACAGCTGGGTCTTCAGGTCCATCGCCAGATTGAAGTCCGAGTTCGCGCGCGTGGCCACGAAGCCTGCCGAGAGCGAGATGAGCAGCGAGGGAATCATGGTGACCAGCCCATCGCCGACCGTCAGCAGGGTGTAGGTCTCTGCGGCGTCCGCCATCTCCATGTCCTTCATCAGGACGCCTACCAGGAATCCGCCGATGATGTTGACCACCATGATCACGATCCCCATGATCGCGTCGCCTTTGACGAACTTGTTGGCACCGTCCATCGAGCCGAAAAAGTTGGCTTCGCGCTCCACGTCACGCCGCCGTCGCTTAGCTTCGTGCAGGTCGATCATGCCTTGCGCCAGTTCGCCATCGATGGCCATCTGCTTGGCGGGCATCGCGTCCAGGGTGAAGCGTGCGGCCACTTCGGCCACCCGCTTGGAACCCTCCGTCACGACGATGAACTGCATCAGGATGAGGATCAGGAAGATCAAAATACCGACGAGGTAGTTCCCGCGGATGACGTATTCGGCAAAAGTATGAATGACATAACCCGCTTCAGCGTGTAGCAGAATACATTTCGCGGTCGCCACGTTGATACTCAGGCGCAGCAGCGTGAGGATCAGCAACAGCGAAGGGAAGGATGCGAAGTCCAGTGGGCGAATGATGTACAGCGAGACGACAACCGTGATCAGGGCCATCGCGAGGTTTGCGATGATCAGGACATCGAGCAGCCACAGTGGAATGGGCAAAATCAGGATGGCCAGCACGCACATGACGACCGCTGCCAGGGCAAGGTCGTACAAAAGATTCGAAGCGGCTGGGGACGCGCCCGGACCGGCCATGTGGAGAGGCCTTTCATCGTTGACGCGCTCAGACCAGGGCGCGCAGATTTACATAATCTCTACCCAGTTTAGCGTGGTGATACGCCGCGGCATGTGATCTGCGCACATGGGGTGACCCCGTGACGCGGTCAGGGGGGTGGATTTCCGTCCACCTGAATGGGGTGCAGGCGAGCGTGGTGGAATGGCCTACGCCGGAACGCCAAGTCGGCGCTTCAGGTTGTTTGCCACCTGGCGAGCCTGGAAAGCCGGGAGCGTCGAGCCGCTCTGCATCCGATTCAAGATGTCGTCCTGGAGTTCAGGGGACATCACGGACAGCACCATTTCCGCGAAGCCCGGATTGACCTGGCTGAGAACCCCCGCCGCCGTGGCCGGGCGTTCTTGCGACAGCAGGTCGGCCGTCATCTCAGGGTCTGTTTGCTCCAAGAAGCTGAAGGGGCCATCTTCTCCCATCTGGGGAACCTGGCCGGTCATCTCACCTTGGCTGAAGGCACCCAGGGCATTCGGGTCGAAGTTGGCGGGCATGCCCGTGTCACCCAGCGAGTCCACCAGCACATCCGTGGTGTCCTCCTTGCGGTTCGAGAGGCGCACGATGGCCAGAATCAGCAAGAGCACCAGGAAGCCGGCGGCCACGCCGATGATCCAGCTCAAGGGGATGCCCCCCTCTTTCTTCTTGATGCTGTTGGGTTGTTTGGCCTGCTCTTGCTGTTCCAGCAGCTGCTTCAACATATCGGTCTGCGAAGAGTCGAAAGCGACCGGTTGCACGACGATCTGGTCCCCGCGGCCCGCCACGTCGGCACCCGAGGTGGCGGCGACAATCTGGACCATCGCGGGAATCCTCTCGGCCGGCAGCCCCTGGATCAGAGCGGTGACCGACAGGCGCTTGATGGTGCCGACTTCTTCCTCCGTCAACGTGTCATTCATGCTGTAGGTCCCGTGCTGGGTGGATTCGGCCGTTCGCTCGTAGCTATTGCCGCTCGGCGTGCCAATCGTTTCCAGCGGATAACCAGGGACCTTGGGCGTGTTTGCAGCCAAGCCGGGCAGCCCACCGCCGGCGGCGCCTCCGTTGGTGCGTTCGCTGACGCGTTGCATCTGACTGGGGGCCGCGCGTCCTGAACCATCGGCAGGTGGCGCGAAAAGCCTGGTTTTGGTTCGCTTTTGCGTGAAATCGAGGTCTGCGGCCACGCGCACCACGCTCTTGCCGGGCCCGAAAATCTTGTCGAGCAGGCTTTGAACCTTGTTCTCAACGGCCGTTTCTCGTTCGCGGGTGAGCATGAGTTGGCGATCGAGGGCCTTGGCGAGCACCCGGTCCTCGACGTCGCCGGCGTTCTCGGTCATGCCGTCTGACATCAGCGTTCCGGTGTCTGAAACAACTGTCACATTGTTGGTTTTGAGGCCTGGGACGGAGCTGGCCACGAGGTGCTGGATGCCCTCTACCTGTTGTTTGCTGAGCCGCTTGGCGGGATCTTGCTTGATCATCACCGACGCGGTGGTGGGCTTCCGTTGCTCCGTGAAAAGCTGGTCATCCGGCATGTTCACGATGACCGAAGCGCCCTGAACCCCGTCGATCTTTCGGATGATGCGGCTAAGTTCTCCGTTCAGTGCCCGGTTGAAGGCCACTTTCTTCTCAAAATCGGTGGCGACCAGCGAGGAAAGTTTTTCGCCAAAGATCTGGGAAAAGCCCAGATCGCCTTCCTTGGGGATTCCCTCACTGGCCAGCTTGACCCGGGCGTCGTCTGCCCGGTCTGCCGGAACTTCCAGCGCCGTGCCGTTGCGCGAGATGCGAAACGGAATCTGGGAGGCCTGCAAGGTTTTGCCGGCTTCCCCCGCAGTTTTGGGTTCCATGTTGGTGAACAGGACGGTGTAACCCGGGGCTGGGCCCGCGAGCGCGTCATTGGTACCCGAGGCACCCCCGCGAGGCATGAAGGCCACCCCGGCCAAGACCAGAACCAAGAGAACCAGGCCCCCGATCAAGGCCTTGGCTGGTGCCGGAAGTTCCGCAAAGAAGTTCACCGCTGGTCTCCGCTATCCCCATCGAAGCGCCAGGCGGGCGATTCTATTCGCCTACACCTGGGTCTGTAGAAGTTGGTTGAGGCTGGTGGCGCTCTTGGACACCACCGCCGAGGTGACTTGCATCATCACGTCCGCCTTGGCCACCTGAATCATCATCGTGTGAATGTCCACCGGTTTTCCGGTCGCAAAATCCAGGGTGAGCGACTCGGCTTTGGCCTTCTCCGCTTCCACGGATTGCAGCGCATCCTGCAGGACCTGCCCAAAGGTGGGGCCATCGGTGACGCCCAGGCCTTCCGCCGCATCGAGCGGCATGCCGTCGGCCATCACAGGGGCACTCTGCCGAACCCGATTGAGTGGTGCCGTGAATTCCCGTTCAAACAGCTTGAAGGGGTCTGTCGGTGTGCCGGAAGAAATGCCTTGAATCATCTCGAGGGTGTTCCTGACTGGGGCGAGGTGGCCGAAGCTGACGCGCTTACTTACCGATTTCGATGGCCTTGCTCATCATATTCTTGGCCGCGCTGGAGACCGAAATGTTGGCCTCGTAGGTGCGCGACGCCGTGATCATGTCGACCATCTCGGTGACCACGTTGACATTGGGCATCGACACGAAGCCCTGCGCATCGGCATGAGGGTGCCCCGGATTGTAGACGCGCGGGAAGGGTGAGGGGTCCTTGGCCACGCCCGTGGCTTCGACCCCCATCGGAAGTTGGGTCCCGCCGACTTCTTGGCGCAAAATTTCGGCAAAGATGGGAATTTCCCGTCGGTAGGCTTCGCCGTTAGGGCCCTGGGTCGTGTTGGCATTGGCGAGGTTGTTGGAAATACGTTCCAACCAAAAGCGGTTGGCCGTCATGGCTGAGGCGGAGATGTCAAGGACCTGGGAGAGGGTCGACATGCGGATTCCTTATGGCGAGAGGGGCGACCCCTCGGGCGAACTCAACGGGCCTGGGCGATGGTTCTCAGTAACTGAAAGTCCTTCGCAATAACGGCACTTAGCGCGTTGAACTTGATGGCGTTGCTGGCCATCGCGCTGATTTCCTTTTCAACCGCCACCTGGTTCCCGTCGAGCCGTTGGGGGCCCTCCGAGGAAGTCGTGGTAACCGGGCGCCACGATATCAGAGGATCGTTATGTAAAGATGTGACAGGGGCACCATCTTCCGGCGTGAAACCACCTGAGCTCGAAATCGGGCGATGCGCTTCGTCCAAGGCCTGAAGCAACGTTTCTTCGAACGGAACCTCCCGTTTGACATAACCTGGCGTGGCGATGTTGGCGATGTTGTGGGCGATCGCCGCTTGTCGAGCCGCCAGGCCATCGAGCGACCGCTCCACGGCCGTCATGGACAGGGATGTCAGGTGCATGGACCCTCCCGGAGCCGTCCTGGCTCCACGTTATGTTCTTCCATGAAGCCGGAGAGAGGCGTGGGAGAACCGTGGCCTCGATCACCAACTGATGAAATCGTCGATGGATTTCTTCTTGCCCAGTTTGTGGCGCAGTTGTTCGAGGGCGCGACGGTGGATGCGACTCACCCACGATTCCGAGAGGCCCAGTTTTTGGCCAATTTCGGAGAAAGACATGTGGTGAAAATAGTAGTAACGCAACGTGGTGCGTTCCTGAATCGGCAACTGCTCGATGGCGAGGCGCAGAATCTGCTGCAACTCTTCGAGTTCCATTTCGTGCTGGACGGTGTCCGATTTGCCCAGTTGCTTCAGAAGGTTGAAGTCTTCGCCGTCGTCTCCTGAGCCCTGCGGCGCATCAAGCGAGAGGATATAGGAGTAGGTGATCTGGGTGACCTTGCTGCTCAGGGCCACCGCGTCAGACTGCAGTTCTTCATCCTCGTTGGGCACGACGTCTTCTTCGACGGGCTTCTGAGGTTTGTTCGGAATGGTCGGAAGCTTGGGCAGGTTATCGAGGATGGCGCCTTTGATGTAGTAGGTGGCAAAGGTTTCGAATTTCACGCCGCGTTCAGGGTCAAACCGGTCGGCCGCGGCCATCAGGCCCATGATGCCATCGGAGACGAGGTCCTCGATGTCGTAGTGTCGTGGCAGTTTGGTCGAGATGCGGCGGGCAATCGAGCGGACCATCGGCAGATATTTTTTGATCTGCTCATCATCGAACCCAGCATGGCCCCGTACTTTGGCGGGAGTATCCGGTTTCTGCGTCGTCACAGGCTACCCCCTTGGCGACCTGTGAGGGCCGGATCGGTGGGTTTGTTCAGTTGACGCAGCATGGCTTCGCGCAGCGGATTTCCGCCTGCACGGGCGTAGCTATCGCCAAGTTCTTGGTCCATCAGGTGCATGAACAGATTGGTATCCCCACCGCCAAAGACACTGCCCTCGTCTTCGTCCTTACCCGCCTCGCGCATCTCTCGGAACATCTGCGAAAACAAGATGCTGGCAAAATCATCGACTGCCTGCTTGAGCTGGTTTTCGCGCGCAGCCGCATCAGGTTTCTGAAAACCGGCGGCGGGTAGCGGCAGAAAGGCAGGCGAGGCGATCGGTTGCATGGGCGCTCCTTGATTCCCTTTTACCCCAAGGCGTTGGTAGACGATCCGGTTGCCGGGTCAGATAATTTCGAGGTGGGCATTCAGCGCGCCTGCGGCTTTGATGTTTTGCACGATGGAAATCATTTCGCGGGGTTTGACCCCCAGGGCGTTCAGCGCTCGGATCAACTGACCCAGCGTGGCACCGGATTCGAAGGAGAGGGTTTTGGCCGGTTGCTCCATCACGCTGATGTTGGAGTTCTGAGTCACGACCGTCCGCCCCTGGCTGAATGCCGGTGGTTGGGACACTTCCGTTTTGGTGTCGACTTTCACAATCAGACCGCCGTGCGAGATGGCCACCGGATCGATGCGCGTGTTGGCACCGAGCAGCACCGTGCCCGAGCGTTCCTCGATCACGACCTTGGCGATGTGGTCGGGACGTAGGGTCAGTTGTTCGATCCGCGCGATCAGTTCGGGAACCCTGTCTCGATACACGGAGGTGACGTAGCAGCGCACGGTGCCGGCATCGGTGGCTTGAGCCACCGCCAGGGCACTCTTGTTGATTGACTCGGCCATGCGGGCCGCCGTGGCATAGTCGGGGTTGACCAGGTTGATGTGCATGAAGCCGGTATTGTCCACGACCGTCACGGGGACTTCTCGCTCTACCAGGCCGCCGTTCGGGACCCGACCCACCACCACGTTGTTCTTGGTCGTCTGGGAGCCCGAGGCCGTCGAAACAAAACCTCCGGTGGAAATGGGACCCTGCGCCACGACGTAGGTTTTTCCGTCCGTCGCCTTCAACGGCGTCTGCAGCAGCACGCCGTTCGTGATGGCGCGCGCGTCACCCAGGCTCGCCACCGTCACGTCCACGCTTTGGCCTGGCTTCAGAAAGGCCGGTAAGGTTGCCGTGACGGTCACCAGGGCCGCGTTGCGGGTTTGCAAGGAGTTCAGCAGCTCGTTGGGCGGAATGTTGTTGAGACGCTGGATCATGTTTTCGATGGCCCGGTTGGTGATGCGGACCTGTTGGCTATCGCCCGTGCCCTGCAGGCCAACGACCAACCCCAAGCCCGCGACCTGATTCGGACGTGCCCCCTGGAAGGACGCGATGTCCTTGACCCGCACGTCCGCCCCTTGGGTCAGAATTTCTGCCCGTGCCTGAGGGGCGCCCGCGAAGCCGAGCGCGAGGTTCATACAGACAAACAGGCGGGTTGACAGGCGCATGGGCAGCGTCCCTTCTCGTGAGGATTACCAGAGCCAGTTGAACAGGCGTGTCAGCAAGCCCGGCGTCGCCTTGGCCGTGGCGGGGCCGGAACCCTTCACGTCCACGCTGGCATCGGCGATGCGGCTGGAGTCGATTCGATTGTCCGGGGAGATGTCCATGGGGCGCACGATGCCGCGAATGACGATGTCGGTCTCCTCGTCATTGACCCGCAGGTGCTTCAATCCCACGATGCGCAGGGTACCGTTGGCCAGCACCTCCTCGATGCGTGCGGTGACATCCATTTGAAGGCGCCCGTTGCGGCTGGTGAGTCCCTCTCCCTGGAAATCATCCCGGCCGCGGATGTCCGTGGCATTTTTGATCAAGCCCGGAATCAGGCCTCCGAAGTCGAAGTCGGTGCGGACCCGTCCGTCCTTGCGACGGTTTGTGAGCGCGCTTGACTCTGCGATGGTTCGCTCGGTCACCACGATGGTGATCAGGTTGCCCACGCCCAGGAACGGTCGCGAGAAGCTGGTCAGGTTTTCATTGGGCCCCTCGGTGAAGAGCGAATCAGCCAATGCCGGAGCAGGCTGCGCGAGCAGCCACACACAGGTCAACGCAACAGAGACGATGGGCGTGGGTTTCATGGTTCCTCCAGGCGGACTTCCACCTTACCGGGGGCCGTCACGCGGGCCACGAACTCGTGCTTGGTATCCGGATGGACGATCTTCACCAGATTTCCGCTCCCTCCCGCTGAACGGGCGATGCCGCGCGACAGGATACTCAGCCCGCCGCTTTGCACCACTACCGTCACCTCGTCTCCCGCTTTGACGAGCGGGGCCTGGCGGAACATGCCCGAGGTCAGGACCGTGCCGGGCAAGATGTCTCGGGTGGTCTCGTTTCCGACCACCTGGCTCCAACTGGTCAACGCGGGCTGAGCCATGTGCGCGACCGGTTGACGGACCAGCTCGAAATCGCTTGATTGCGGCACGCTGCCACGCGGAATGCGATTGACAGTCACCAGCACGTCCTGGGTGATCTGGACGTCGAGGCGCGGAAAGATCGTGCGATACTTCTGGCCATTCACCAGCACCTGAACGGGGAGATTGCGGGCGCCTCCGAGGCGGGTGACCGGGCCGAGTTGGAGGGAGACCCGACCAGGGGGTAAGGCCGTGACCAGGCTGTCCAGGGCCATGTCCTTCCACGCCACGTCGACGTCCCGTCGCGGAATCTGCAGGCGAGCACAGGCTTCGTTGCGCACCAGATCGAGCACGTCCTGTTCTCGTAACCCAGGCAGCGCCCAGGCCGCCTGAGGCACGAGAAACACCAAGGAAAAGAGCACGGCGCGGAACATAGTGTGGCACCAGCGTAGCCAGATGCAGGGGATGGGTCGGTGAGGGGCGTTACGGTTCCTGTGGAACCTTGGAACGCGCACGCCAACGAAAAACTCGGCTGAACAGAGCATCGGCACGGGCGTGCACCAGCTTGAACAGCCGAGCGAAGGAAAGCCTTGGATATCGAAGCCTTACCGTGAGAGCTGGTTGGCGGTATCCATCATCTTGTCCGAGACCTGAATGGCTTTGGAGGCAGTGTCATACGACTTCTGCGTCGCGATCATGGTGACCATCTCGGTCACGATGTCGACGTTGGAGGTTTCCAGCATGCCCTGTTTGACCAGGCCACGACCTTCCAGCGCGGGGCGGCCCACGGTGGGCTCGCCTGAGGCAGGGGTCTGTTTGAGCAAGTTGTTCCCCACAGCCGCCAGACCGGCGGGGTTCGGGAATCGCGCGATTTGCAACACGCCGACTTCTTCTTGTTGCGCGCTCAGAGGGCGACGCACCAGGACAAGCCCGTCCTCCCGAATGTGAATGTCGGTCGCGTCCGCCGGAATCTGAATTTCCGGCGACAGCACCAGGCCCGTGGAGGTGACCATGCGGCGGTTGGCGTCCAGTTTGAAGGAGCCATCCCGGGTGAAAGCCAGAGTGCCGTCCCGCTCCTGCACCACGAAGAAGTCATTGACCAGGCCGATCGCATTGCTGGAGTTGTCGATGGCGAGGTGCAGAGGGTTGTTGGTGACCTGGAAGGATCCATGCGAGTACAGTTTGGTCGAGGCAATCGGGCGGACACCGCGACCCACCTGGTAACCCGCATATTCCAACCCGGGCTGATTCAGGGTTTGATAGACCAGGTCTTGAAAGTCCACCATCGACTTCTTGAAGCCGGTGGTGTTCACGTTCGCCAGGTTATTGGCGATGGTGTCGATGCGCATCTGCTGCGCTTGCATACCCGTCGCGGCTGTCCAGATGCCGTGAATCATGAAGGTTCTCCTAGGCGAGAATTGGGTGTTGAGGGGTGACCGAAGCTGGACATCACTGGATGCGAGCGAGATCGTTGACGGTTTTGTTCAACAGGTTGTCCTGAATCGTGATGGCCTTCTGGTCGAAACCGAAAGCCCGGTTCAGCGTGATGAGATTCACCATTTCACTCACCACGTTGACGTTGGAATTCTCCAGGTATCCCTGTTCCAAGGAGTAACCCGCCTGTAGCGCGGGGGCCGTGGCGGTGCTCACAGGGAAGCGAGGCCCTGCGGCCTGTTCGTTACCGACCACCTTGATCCGCCCGACCTCATTCGTTCCGGACATCAACACGCCGTCCTGGCGGATCCGTAAGGTGTCCGAGGCGATCGCCGCGAGCCGGATCGGCTGGTTATCCGCGCCGAGGACCCGGGCGCCATCCTGCGTGGCGAGAAAGCCTTCCGCATCGAGTCGAAAGTCTCCATTGCGAGTCACCTTGACCGTGCCGTTGGCGTCGAGCGTCTGGAAGTATCCGTCGCCACTCAGGGCGAGGTGCAACGGATTGTTGGTGCGCACCAGGGCCCCCTGGCTCTCCCAACGGGCGCGGCCAGCCTCTTGGAGTCCGACTCCGACCCGGTTCTGGCTCGTCGGGGAAGTGAAAGCCGTCACCAGGTCACCGAACGTCTCGGACACCAGCTGGGTCCGCTTGTAGCCGGGAGTATTCACGTTGGCCAGATTGGCCGACACTTCCGAGAGTTGCTGCAACTGGAAGTTCATTCCGGACGCGGCGGTGTAAATTCCTTTGAGCATGGCGGGGCAACCTCAAGGCGTGCGAGGGTTTCAGGGACGCTTTCCGCGTCCAGCTTTACCAGGGGGGGGAGCATCGTCCAGGCCGAAAATGAATCCGAGGACCTCATCCACGGCATTGACCAGTTCGTGCGGAATCGGGCCATCGGCTTCCACGCCGCGTGGCACCCGTCCTTCCGTGGGGCCGGCCGCAGCCGGGACCACAAAGTGGAATTCACCGGGCGGGCTGTTCGGATCCAGTCGGATGGGAAAGGCGCTGCCTTGAGAAACAGGGGTTTCCGCCGGGAGCGGAGGCACCGCTCTCAAGGCCGGACTACCGGGGCGCGATTTGCTGCGTGGACGGCGGCGCCGGTCATCCGGCGGCAGGTCAGGGGGCGACATCGGTCAAAGCACTCCCTGAACGCGCGACAGGCGCTTGAGGTCGCGCCGCTGCGGCAACAAGGTGCAGATGCTACGCAGTGGTCCATTGGTCTGACAGGCCAGGATGTCGACCTGATAGCGACGCTCCGTCAAACGTTGGCGCAGCGCTACCAGACGGGGATCGATGCGTTTTTTGACGGCCGTATCGGGGGCGTCAAACCGCACGGACAGGTGCCCGCGGACCGTACTCAGGTCCACCACCACGCGGCCCATCGTGAGGGTATCGACCGCCAAGGTGATCTTGGTGAACGAACTGGTGTGCTCCGTCCCTCCCCCCTCTTCGGTGATCAGGATCTCCGCGGGAAGGGGCTGCTGTTGGCGCCAGATGAAGAAGGGCAGATACAGCACCTGGTTCTGCTGTTGGGAGAGCAGCTCGTGTGCCTCCAAGAGGTCCCCCAGGCGGTTCAGCTCCTGGCGGGTTTCCGTTGACAGGGTGTGGGACTCCAGCCGTTCACGTTCCTCCGAGATGCCGTGAAGGATGCGCTGGAACTCTGTCAATTGCTTCATCAGGGGCTTGTCCAGGTGGCCCAGTTGCCAGAGACCGTTCAGCTTTTGTCCCAGGGCGGACAGCTGCGGGTGATTTTCGGACTTGATCGCCATCGTGAGGCGGGCGAGCAGATGTGGAAGTGGGCCTCCGGCCAGAAGTTGGGTCATGGCCTGGATGTTCGGATTCGTCACGGGTAACTGGCGGGCCATCAGAAGCACGATCGCTTCCAGCTTGCTGGGATCGCCCTGACCGTGCAAGCTGAATGTCTGCGCCACCTCGTTGAGTTTCTCGACGTTCAACCCGAGCCCGTAGCGGAGCAATTGCTGGGCCACTCGCAAGTTCGAGAGCGTTGGCGACACCCCCATCGCAGCCAAACGCGCCATGATCGAGGCATCGGTGTGGAAGCCGAAATAGCGCGGAGAGGGCTTGAGCGCGCGTGCGCGCTGGAGGTCGTCGCCAGGCCCCCCTGTGCGCTCGGTCCCGCCAGCACCGCCCGGCCCGGCCAGCCCTGCACCAAGCGGTTGAGCCGGGACACGGCCTCCCGCGACGCCCGAGCCAGGAATGGACGAGTTGCCTGGTATTTCAGGCATGGGGGACCTCAACGCGCGCCCGACATTCAGTCTGTACCCCAGCGCATCACCGCAAAAACGGTCGCAGACAAGGGATGGGACCTATCTGGAGGAGGGATCGACGCCTTCCGAAGAGGACCCCCCACGGCCTGCGTCGACATGCATTATGTAGCGAAGGCCGGAGGCTTGACTATGATCAGGCTCACGGGGGCGACGGACAGGCCAACCGCTCGGGTGTGTCCTGGACGCGCCTCTGGTCGGGTTACCAGAACTTCCAGAAAGGTTTTCTCGTAGCCGGAGCGGCGTGGAGGTCCTTCAACTCGGCCTTCAGAGATTCCACCTGCTCCAGGTCCGAGGCCGCAGAGGGCAGGTCTTCCAACAGGTCGAGCTCGTCCAGGAAATACTCCGGGTCTTCGACCGCTTGGCTGTCCTCTGCGTCCGCGGGCGGTTCAGCGGACGACGCCCCCAGCAGCCTCACGATCGACTCACAAGAGCGGTCCACGTCGCGCAGGGACTTCACCATGCGCAGGAAGTCGACGCCTTTGGGACTCAGCTTCTCACTCCCCTGGGCGTCGAAATGACGCTCACAATTGAAGGTGGAGAGCCATTCTCGCAGCGTTGATTCACTGACGCCGAGGCCCATGGCAGCCTCGTGCAAGGTGTAACAAGGGGTATCGTGTAGCGCGGTGGGCGTGTAAGTCATCAGCATCGACGTCGGGTGAGTGGTGGGGGCCGCTTGTCCTGAACATCGGCGCAAACACGCCTGCTCTGAAATGGAAAGGTGTTATGTCTACTGGGTTTGCGGTGATTCCGTGCCAAGCGTAAGGGATGCTTGCCCGCGTTGAAACCACCGCGCACGAAGGTGTGCGAGGTGTGTCCTGCCGTCGGGCGTGACGATCGCCACGGGGCGGCCCTCTTCCGCTTGATTTCGTTTGATCAGGGCCAAAGCCCGCCCAGGGGAGGGCCCGACGGGTGGCGTCAGGCTTGTAATCACACCGATCGCAACGGGGGCGGCGGGGTCGGACAGAATCTGGATCTCCGCCCCCAGGTGGACCGCATCCGTCTCGAAATCGAGCCCCATCAAGCATCGCTGGACCTTGTCATAGGTGTTTAAGCGGGCGATCACTTCCTGTCCCAGGTAGCAACCCTTGTCCAGGGAAATGGCCGCCGTGAGTCCCCATTCCCACGGGTTGGTGCGTGCGTCTCGGTCGCGACGGGCCGCCGGGAGTCCCCAGGCAATCCGCCAGTCCTCCCATTCCTGGTGCGTCCATACCTCAAATCCGTCCTGTCGGAGCGGCTCCAGCCAGGTGGTCGGGTCACTTTCCGGAAGCATCAAAATGGCTTCGTTCATCAGGCCCGGTACCACAAAGGCCTGACCTATCCGGCTCAGCGGCGTCTTCTTGCCATCTTCCGATGGAGCGCGATAGGCCGCTGGGGCTAGCAACAAGCAGACGGGGTGCCGCGCCGTGACGCGCTCCACGGTCACATCCTCTGTGATGATGTAGCGGTCGAACCAGGCGATCAGCGCATCCTGGTCCCCTGCCTCAAGGGTGACCCAGACCCAATCACGGTCCACGAGCAGGCCGACCCATGCGAGCAGCAGGCCCTTGTGATCCACCACGGCCGCCTCACAGCGGCTACCGGGGGAGCGCCCTTTGACCGCTGCGGTGGTCATGTTGTGCAGGAAGGTGAGCCGGTCAGCTCCGCTCACCTTCACCAGCGCGTAGGGGGCGTCCGTGACGACGGCGCGGCAGGCGTGTGGGTGATCAGTCGAACGGGGATGGGTCATCGGATGAGCCTCTTGATCTGCGTGAGACGCTTCATGATAGCGTGGTGCGTGTCGGTCTCCCGGAACGATGAGAAAGCTCCCGGGGCGGCAGGCCGGGAGCATGACGCCGAATGAAGCACATTTACCTCGACCATCACGCCACCTCACCGCTCGATCCGGCGGTTCTCGAGGCCATGATGCCCTTTTTGACTGACCGGTTCGGGAATGCGGGCAGCCGCTCGCACGCGATGGGATGGGAAGCGGAGGACGCCGTCGAGACCGCCCGGGGGGCACTGGCTCGCGCGATCCACGCGTCGGACCGGGAGATCGTCTGGACCTCCGGCGCCACCGAGTCGATCAATCTGGCCCTGCTGGGAGCCGCCGAGGCGCTGGCCGGGGAAGGCCGCCACATCCTCACTTGCGTCACGGAACATCCGGCGACCTTGGCTCCGTTGCGCCACCTCGCCGATCGCGGTTGGCGTGTCACCTACCTGCCGGTCGATCCCACCGGGCTGGTGGACCCCCAGTATCTGGAAAATGCATTGACCACGCAGACCGTGTTGATCACCCTGTTGCAAGGAAATCACGAGATCGGTACCTTGCAGCCCATCAGCGAGATCGGTCGCATCGCCAAGCGGCACGGCATCCTGTTTCACGTGGATGCGGCGCAGGCATTCGGCAAGGTCGCACTGGATGTTCACGAGATGGGCATTGACCTGATGTCGATGTCCGCGCACAAGGTGTATGGCCCCAAGGGCGTCGGCGCGCTGTTCGTTCGGCGCCGTGAGCCTCGCGTGCAGCTTGTGCCTCAGATTCACGGAGGCGGCCAGGAGCGAGGGGTGCGTTCTGGCACGTTGAATGTGCCGGGCATTGTCGGTTTCGGCAAGGCCGCTGAACTCGCCGCCACCTTGATGCCGACCGAGGCGGCCCGCGTCGCGCAATTGCGCGATCGTTTTTTCCGGATGCTCGCGGAGGCTTTGCCGAGCATTCACATGGTCGGGCATCCCCAACTGCGTTTGCCTGGCCACGCGATGGTGCGCTTCGATGGCATCCGCGCCGATGACTTGCTGTTGAATCTGCGTGGCTTGGCCGCCTCTTCGGGGGCGACGTGCAGTTCTGCCGCCCAGGTGCCGTCTCACGTGCTGCGTGCCTTGGGCTTGAATGACGCGCAGGCTGCCGCGTGTGTGCGCTTCGGGTTGGGACGTTACACCTCCGAAACGGAGGTCGAGGAGGCCGTCAATCGGATCATTGAGGTGGTGCGGGCTTTGCGTGCCGTTTCGCCACTCTGGGACCTGCTGCGGGCTCAGCGTCCGTGATTCGCGGGCGTGGGCTTGGCCGCGCCCGAAAGACACGCTAAACTGGAAGAGCGCCGGTCGGCCGTTCGCGCCCGACTTCGCCCCCAACTGATTGGTAGCCCGATGACGTGCGCCTTGTTTCACCCTGCCTTCTCCAATGGTCGGCACCCGCATTACGGTCTGTGAGGACCGGGCGGATGGTTGCCCTGGCCTCCAGGCCGTTTTGAGACGAGGAACACCGCGATGGTTACCACGCCACCAGACAAGCTCGTGCCGCTCGACGCTGAGCCGCCGATCATCCATAAGCGCCCGCCGGCTGGTCCGGAAGCGTTTGCTCATCGGAATTTGCGCCAGGGGGAATTCTGGCGCGCCATTCCCGCCTACAAGGACATTGATGAGGCCACCTTTCTGGACCACATCTGGCAGGGGAAGAATTCCATCACCACCGTCGAAAAGCTGATCGAGACCATCCAGGGGCTGGTCTCGCCGGAGTTTGTCGAAGACGCGCGGGCAGGCTTCGCCCGAGCCCCGATGGCGGTGCGGGTCTCGCCGTATATGATGGCCGGGATTGATTGGACCGATCCGTACAATGACCCGATCCGCACCCAGTTCCTGCCACTCGGTTCGCGCCTGCGACCCGACCATCCCATGCTCACGCTCGACTCCCTGCACGAGCAAGGCGATGCCCCTGTGCCTGGGTTGACGCACCGGTATCCGGACAAGGCTCTGTTTCTGGCTCTGGATGTCTGTCCGGTGTACTGTCGCTTCTGCACACGCTCCTACGCGGTGGGTGGTGATACCGAGGAGGTTGAGAAGGTTTCTCTGAACGCCAGCCCCAAGCGCTGGCAGCGGGTCTTTCAGTACATCGCTGAGCGTCCCGAATTGGAGGACATCGTCATTTCCGGTGGTGACATGTACCAGCTGGCCGCGCCCCACCTCAAAACCATCGGGGAAACCCTGCTCAACATTCCCCACATCCGGCGCATGCGGTTTGCCACCAAGGGACCGGCGGTGATGCCGATGAAGATCCTGACGGATACGGCCTGGTTCGACGCCCTGTCTCACGTCGTCGAACTGGGACGAAAGATGGGCAAAGAGGTGGTGCTGCACACCCATTACAACCATCCCAACGAGATCACGTGGATCACCGAGCGAGCCATGGCGCGCTGTTTTGAGCGGGGCATCTTCGTCCGAAATCAGTCGGTCCTGCAACGTGGCGTGAATGATGACCCGGAAACCATGCGGCTGCTGGTCAAACGCCTCGGGTTCATCAACGTCCATGCGTATTACGTCTACTTGCATGACCTGGTCAAAGGGGTGGAAGACCTGCGCACGACCCTGCAAACCGCGCTGGACATCGAGAAGTACGTGCGTGGCACCACGGCGGGGTTCAACACCCCCACCTTCGTGTGTGATGCTCCCGGCGGGGGCGGCAAGCGGGACGTGCATAGCTATGAGTACTATGACCGTGAAAATGGCATCTCAGTCTTCACGGCGCCCAGCGTCAAGCCTGGCCAGCATTTTATCTATTTCGACCCGATCGACCGCCTTGGGCCGGTGGCGCAGGCGCGCTGGCGTGATAAGACGATCTACGATGATATGGTCCGCGAAGCCGTCAGGAAGGCTCAAGAGCTCCTTTAAGGATTCAGGGCGGCCCCGAGCGACGAGGGGCTGCACCCTCACACCACTTCGCGGCGCCCCTCCAGGGCCTTCACCAGCGTCATCTCATCGGCATACTCCAGGTCGCCCCCCATCGGCAAGCCAAAGGCGATGCGCGTGACGCGCAGACCGGCCGGCTTCAACAGCCGACTCAGGTAAAGGCTGGTCGCTTCCCCTTCGACGGAGGGGTTCAGGGCCAGAATGACCTCTTGCACGGTGTGCGCTTCCTCGCTCTGGGTCTGGAGCCGGGCCAGCAATTCCTTGACCTTCAGTTGCTCGGGGCCCACCCCGTCAAGGGGCGACATCAGCCCGCCAAGCACATGGTAGAGCCCTTTGAATTCCCGGGTTCGCTCCAGAGCCACCAGATCACGCGGTTCTGCGATCACGCAGACGACCCGGCGATCGCGGTTCGGATGCAGGCAGATTTCACACGGGTCGTCGGCGCTCAAATTCTGGCAGGTCGAGCAGAAACGCACCTGGCGTTTGGCGTCCAGCAACGTTTGCGCGAGCGTTTCGATGGCCGCCTCCGGTTGCTTGATCAGATGGAAGGCCAGCCGTTGAGATGACTTCGACCCGATGCCCGGTAGTTTTTCCAGCTCTTCGATCAGCCGGGCGAGTGGCCTGGTATACAGCATAAAGACTCCAAGAGGAGGCCACGGGCCTCCTCGAGTTGCGTGGTGTGAAGGCGGTGATCAGAACTTCAGGCCAGGGATGTTCAGCCCCCCCGTCACGGCCCCCATCTGACTCTGCGTCAGCAATTCAATTTTCGCCTTGGCATCCTTGAAAGCTGCGAGAATCAGGTCCTCCAAGGTTTCGACATCATCCGGGTCGACCGCTTCGGGCTTGATCGTGATGCCGGTGACCTCTTGGGAGCCAGACATCACAATCGTGACGGCCCCGCCGCCGGCCGTTCCTTCGACCGTTTGACTGCTCAGGTCTTCCTGCATCTTTTGCATGGCTTCTTGCATCTTCTGGGCCTGCTTCATGAGCTTGCCCATATCCATGCCGCCAAAACCACCGGGACCGCGCACTGTCTTCTTCGCCTCACTGCCTGGCTTGCCCGGGTGGGCAAACGCTGGGGGAACGACGGTTCGCCTCCGAAGAGCCGTCTCCAAGACCAACTTGGATGGGTCATTATAGCATCGCCTCCGATGCCCGAGTCGTTCGGCAGTGCTACAATGACGCGTTCTTCGGGGCATTCGATGGAACCGCTGGGCTGGTTCGCTCGTCTCTGAAGGAGGAGGCCTTCGGGATGATGGATGCGACGGCGCATCGTCACTTGCTGCAAGCGGCGCGGGGCGGGGACCGCCTGGCGTTCGAGCAACTCGTCTCTCCTCACCTGGCGCGCCTGTATCGGTTGGCCCATCATCTGGTTGGCAACCCGGATGACGCGGCGGATATCCTGCAGGACAGCATGGTCAAGGCTTTTCGGGCGTTCGCCGACTATCGCGAAGAGGCGGAACTGGGAACGTGGCTGGGGCGGATTGTGCGCAACACCATGCTGGACGATGTCAAGCGAGCGTATCGTCGACACGAAGAAGCGACGGAGCAACTGCCCGAACGGCCGGTTCATCTGACCGAGCCGGGGGCTGAGCGGGCGGAACTGCAGCAACTCCTGCAGGGCTTCATCGCAGAACTCTCGGACAAGTTGCGCGAGCCTCTGGTTCTGTATGACCTCGAAGGCTACTCCTACGAGGAGATCGCGGCGATCCTGGACGTGCAGCTCGGGACGGTCAAATCCCGCCTGAATCGGGCGCGACTGGCGCTGAAGGATCGTATTCTGGCTGCACCGGAGGTGTTCGACGGTTACCTGGACCTGCAGACGACGGCCATCTCCGAGGGTCTGGGAGGGATGCCCCGATGATGCGTTGCCAGGACGTGCGAGACCGGCTGACGGACTATTTTGACGGAGCGCTGGCGCCCGAGGGGGCGGCTGCGATGCGGTCGCATCTCCTGGATTGTGCCGCTTGCCGCCGCGATGCAGCGGCCTTTCGGGTCGTACGTGATTGTCTCGGTCGGATGCCGGCGCCGGTGATGCCCGAGGACCTTCCCGTCAGGATCTCTGAGCGTCTGGCCAGCCTGAAGGTCCGGAGGACGCCTGCCTGGGACATGGGCTGTGAGGAAGCTCAGGACAGCTTCACCGCCTCGCTCGAAGGGGCGTTGGAACGCGAAGATCTCGCGGCCTGGCAGGCACATCTGTCAGGCTGTTCGGATTGCCGGCGCGCCTTCGCGGCCTATCAGGGCGGTTTGGGCTTGCTGCGTCGCGTACCGGCCCCTCCCCTCCCGACGGCGCTTGAGGCGATCGCCTTTTCTCGCTTGCGTCAAGAAGCCTCGGATGTTTCCGCTGTGCGACCTCGTTCCGGGACCGCCTCGCCGAGGGCCTGGCTCAGGCCACCTCGGGCCCTGGCCTGGATTCAGGCGCGCTCCGCGCTGTTCGGCGCTGCGGCTGCGATGGCGGCCTTGTTCGTGTGGAACTGGCTGCCAGGCGTCGGGCTGCCCCGCCTGGAGACGGCGGTGGTGCCGGTGCGGCAGGATGTGGCGGTACACATCGGGTTCGAGACGGATGAGCCTGTCGATGGCGTCGTGTTTCAGGTGGACCTACCGGAGGGCCTGCAGTTTGTCGATGAGCGCGCTCAGCCGATGCTGGCGCAGTCCGTGAGTTGGCGTGGCGCGCTGGCGAAGGGCAAGACGGTGGTCCCCATCGTGGTACGCGGCATCCGTCCCGGGCGTTATGCCATCGAGGCGGTGGCGCGGAAAGGTCCCCTGATGCGGCGAACGACGATCGTGCTGCCCGTGGAGGGTTGAGAGGTGCTTGGCGTTTGGCTTCGCGGGGTAACTTGCTTGCTGTGGCTCGTGGCAGTGTGGCCCTCTGACGCGCTGGCGGCTGCCTCACCCACGCCCTCGCCGCTTGCCATCCGGGCGGTGACGGTGGAGGTTCTGCCCCTGCAGGTTGGGCCGGGCCTATCGCTGCCGGCGCCCCCCGCTCAGCGGATCGAGTCGCCTCCTCACGGTCGGACCTTTCGGGCTGTGCCCGTGCGGGGCCACGCCCGCTCCACGCCGGCGCCTGACTCCTCTTGGCGGGAGGAGCGGCCATGATTCCGATTGAGATGGAAGCGCACGTGCAGCACGAGATCGCGCTGCCCTGTTCACCGGAGGTTGCGTTCCGTTATTTTGCCGACAATGACGACCTGTTGCGCGATTTCCTGGGGCGCGATCGGGTGGAGCGCCTGACGTGTGGGGCTTATCGCGTGAGTTTGGCGCCACACGGGGCGCTGGGTTTCAGTCTGAGTCCCCGATTCGATGTCGCCTTTCAGAATCATCCGCCGGATCGCATCGCGATGCACTCACAAGAGGCGGTCCTGCTGGATGCCTCGCATCACGGCTCTCAATTCGACGCCGGGTTCACGGGTGAGGCCCAGTTCCTGCCAGCTTCGCAGGGCTGCGTGGTGGCCTGCCAGGCTTCGATGCGAGTCTCCCTCGGCATCCCCGCGTGGGCCGCGCTGCTCATACCGCCGCAGGCGTTGCAGCGCGCGGGCAGTGGCATCATGAAAACAGCCATGCACGCGCTCGCGGGCCGCCTGGGCCCGCTGCTGCGACGTGGTCTGGCTTCATCCCGGGCCTAGCAAAAACGCCGGCCGCAAGGCCGGCGTTCGTGGCATACCGATTCAGTGGTCTGACGACTGCAAGTCAGGCGCAATCAATTCCAGGCTGACCTGGCGCGACGACTTGAGCCCCGCTGCCTTGACAATCGTCCGGACCGCGTTGATGGTGCGGCCTTTACGGCCGATCATGCGCGGTACGTCGTCTTCATCGACCGTCACCGTGAGGGTCGTGCGAACGCCGTCTTCCGCGACCTCGATGCCAACGGCTTCGGGTTTGGAGGCGATCGCCTTCAGCAGCACTTCTGCCACGTTTTGCACGGGGTCCATCACAGGTTGAACCCGTTATTTCTTCGCAGCAGCAGGGACGACGTCCGCTTTGCGCAGCAAGGAAAGTGCGGTTTCCGTGGGCTGTGCGCCGTTACTCAACCACTTCTTGGCCTTTTCGGCGTCGATGCGCAGTTCCACAGGATTGGCCTGCGGATCATAGAAGCCGATTTCTTCAATCACGGCCCCGTCACGGCGGGTGCGGCTGTCTTGGACGACGACGCGGTACTTGGGGCGCTTGGTCGCGCCAATCCGCTTGAGACGGATTTTTACCATTTGACTTGCTCCTGTCAATCAATCAAGGGGAGGGGAACGTTTGAGGACAAAGGGGCGAGTGAAGCCCTATTTGAATTTAAAAGGAAAGCCTCCAGGCAACTTGGGGAGTTCAAAAGGGGCTCCGCTGAGCGGCATTCCGGGCAGGCCTGCCGTCGGGTTTTGCGGCAACCCTCCCTTTTTCATGGCCTTCTGCAGGTGTTTGGGCATTGACTTCTGGAAGCCCGCGAATTGCTTCATCATCTTGCTCAGGTTATCAAAGTCCTTGAGCAACTTGTTCACGTCTTCCACTTTGGTGCCGGAGCCTTTGGCAATGCGTAGTTTGCGCGAGAGGTCCAGGATTTTGGGTTGGCGGCGTTCCTTGGGGGTCATGGAGGCGATGATCACCTCCATTTTTTTGAGCTGACCTTCGCCCTGCGCCAACTGGTCCCCGGAAATGGCTTGTTTCAAGCCAGGGATGGGAAGCATCTCGAGGATTTGCCCCATCGAACCGATCTTCTTCATCTGTTGAAGTTGCTGCGCAAAGTCCTCCAGCGTGAACTCGGCCTTTCGCATCTTTGCTTCGAGCGCCTTGGCTTCGTCCAAGGTGATGGCTTGCTGGGCCCGCTCGATCAGCGTGAGGACATCTCCCATACCAAGGATGCGCGTGGCAATTCGCTCTGGGTGGAAGGCCTCGAGGCCGTCCAGCTTCTCACTGGTTCCCATAAACTTGATCGGACAGCCGGTGACCTGGCGGATCGAGAGGGCCGCTCCCCCGCGCGTGTCGCCGTCGAGTTTGGTCAGGACGACGCCGCTGATCCCCAAGGCCTCATTGAACGAGGAAGCCATCTGAACGGCATCTTGTCCGATCATGGCATCGACGACCAGCAACACCTCGGCAGGCTTCAGGAAGGCTTTCAGACGCGTGATCTCATCCATCATCGACGCGTCGACGTGCAGCCGCCCCGCCGTGTCGACAATCAGGTAGTTGTATGATTCCGCCTCTGCTCGCTGTAACGCCTGAGCGGCGATTTCCAGCGGATCGATCGCCCCCGGGGCATGCACTGGAACGTCAATCTGCTTGCCGAGGGTTTGCAACTGCTGGATGGCCGCGGGGCGGTAGATGTCAGCGGCTGCCAGCAAGGGGCGCATGCCCTGTCGCTTCAACAGGAGGGCCAGCTTGCCTGCGGTGGTGGTCTTTCCCATGCCTTGAAGCCCGGCCATCAGGATGACCGTGACGCCGGTTGGGGCCTTGGCCAAGGGCGCGGCTTCCTGGCCCATCACCGTGATGAGTTCATCGTGGACGATCTTGATGAAGGTCTGCCCGGGATTCAAACCCGACAAGACGGCTTCGCCGAGTGCCTGTTCCTTGACACGCGCCACGAACGTCTTGACCACGCCCAGGTTGACGTCGGCCTCGAGCAGGGCCCGACGCACCTCGCGCAAGGCCTCGGAAATGTTGTCTTCGGTCAGTTTGCCTTGGCCGCGCACGAGGCGGCTAAAAACGCCCTGAATCTTGTCTGACAGTGTCTCGAACATCGCACCGCTTGGGTTGCTGGGTGGGTTTTCGAATCGATGGCAGTCGGTGACCCGGATGTTCGACTCGTACTGGAGATGTCTGCACGGCGCAAACTCGCGCGACGATCTACCCAAAATCACGGTCGATCATACCGCCGCAAAGGTCGCGAAGTCAAGCTGAGCCAGCCCTCGCGGCAGGGTTGGATCCCTGGCCTGATGCGCCCTTGACGTTGTCCATGGGGGAGCGTAAGATGGTTGTTCTGCGCAAAATTTAATGGAATCTTAAGTGATCGCCAGCCACCGAATGGGGTGCGCCCCCCAGTTCAGTGACGCTGAAGAAGCGGTCAGCAAGCCGGCCCGCCGTTGCGGGGTGCGCAGTGGGCGCGAAGACGTCCGTTTGTCCTTACAAGCTAAGGGTGGTGTGAATGCCTACAACGAATAAGCTCCGGGTAACCCCTTACAGCGGTGTGACCTCATTGGCCGATAACCTGCCGGATCTCATCGAGATTCAGCGCAACTCGTTCCAGTGGTTCCTCGAGGAAGGGTTGAAGGAGGAGCTGCTGTCGTTTTCTCCGATCAATGATTACTCCAACCGTCTGGAACTCCACTTCCTGACCAACTACACCTTGGGAACGCCCAAGTACACGGTTGATGAATGCCGGGCCCGCGACGCCACGTACGCCCGCCCGCTGCGCATCCCGGTGCGGCTTGTCTCGAAGGAGACGGGTGAGGTCAAGGAACAGGAAATCTTTGTCGGCGATTTGCCCGTTATGACGGATCAGGGCACCTTCATCATCAACGGCGCCGAGCGCGTCATCGTGTCTCAGATCGTCCGGTCGCCCGGGGTCTATTACAAGCGAGAGACCGACCCGTCGGGCAAGAAGGTGTACTCGGCGACCATCATCCCCAATCGCGGGGCTTGGTTGAAGTTCGAGACGGACGTCAATGACCTGATCTACGTTCGGATCGACAAGACCCGCAAGCTGCTGGCAACCGTCCTGTTGCGGGCGTTGGGTTACCAGAACCACGAGATGCAGGAACTGTTCCGCCACCAGGAGTTCCTGCAGAAGACCCTGGATGCGGACAAGACCGACACCATGGAGCAGGCGCTTGTCGAGGTATATCGCAAGCTGCGCCCCGGCGACATGCCTTCCGTGGAAGGCGGCCGCTCGGTTCTGAGCGCCCGCTTCTTCGACCCCAAGCGCTACGACCTTGGGCGCGTCGGTCGCTACAAGATGAACAAGAAGCTGGGCCTGTCGACGCCCATGGCCGAGCGGATTCTGACCCGCGAGGACATCGTCGGCGTCATCGATTACCTGATCAACCTCAACTTCGACGTGGGTCAAGTGGATGACATCGACCATCTCGGCAACCGTCGCATTCGGTCGGTCGGAGAGTTGCTGCAGAACCAGTTCCGGGTCGGCTTGACACGCTTGGAGCGCATCATCCGGGAGCGGATGACGATCCAGGAGCCCGAGACGCTGACGCCCCAGAACCTGGTCAACGCCAAGCCTTTGGTGGCCGCCATCAAGGAGTTCTTCGGCTCGTCTCAGCTGTCGCAGTTCATGGACCAGACCAATGCGCTGGCGGAACTGACGCACAAGCGCAGGCTGTCGGCGTTGGGCCCCGGTGGTTTGACGCGGGAACGCGCGGGCTTCGCGGTGCGCGACATCCACCCCTCGCACTACGGCCGCATCTGTCCCATTGAGACGCCTGAAGGTCCGAATGCCGGTCTGATCGGGTCGCTCGCGACCTACGCGCGAGTCAACGACTATGGCTTCATCGAGGCGCCCTGGCGGCGCGTCGTGCACGGTGAAATCACCAATGAAATCGTTTACCTGACGGCCGAAGAGGAAGACGCCTTCCGCACGGCTGCCGGTGACACGCCCCTCACCCCGGACGGCAAGCGCTTCCGCGACGACAAGGTGCCTGTGCGCTACAAGGCCGAGTTCTTGTTCGCCGCTCCTCACGAAGTCGACCTGATTGGTGTTTCCCCCATTCAGATCATTTCGGTGGCCACGGCCCTGATTCCCTTCATCGAGCACGATGACGCCAACCGGGCGCTGATGGGCTCCAACATGCAGCGTCAATCTGTTCCGCTGCTCCGCCCCGAGCGTCCGCGCGTCGGCACGGGGCTCGAAACCCGCGCCGCCATCGACTCGGGCCTGGTGGTCACGGCGATCGAAGGAGGCACGGTGACCCAGGTGGAGGCCACCCGCGTCAAGATCAAGAGCGACAGCGGCCGTGACCGCTGGTATCCGCTGACCAAGTTCCTGCGCTCGAACCAGGATACCTGCCTCAATCAGCGTCCGATCGTCAAGCGCGGAGACCGCGTCGAGGCGGGACAGGTGATTGCTGACGGCCCTGCCACCCACCTCGGTGAGCTGGCCCTCGGTCAGAATCTGCTGGTGGCCTTCATGCCTTGGGAAGGCTACAACTTCGAAGACGCGATTTTGATCAACAAGCGCCTGGTCATGGACGACGTGTTCACCTCGATTCACATCGAGAAGTACGAGATCGAATCGCGGGCCACCAAGCTCGGCAACGAGGAGATCACCCGCGAAGTGCCCAACGTCGGTGAGGATGCGTTGAAGGACCTCGATGAACGGGGCATCATTCGCATTGGTGCCGAGGTGGAACCCGACGACATCCTCGTGGGCAAGGTCACCCCGAAGGGTGAATCCGAACATCCCCCGGAAGAGAAGCTGCTGCGAGCCATCTTTGGTGAGAAGGCCCGCGACGTGCGCGACACTTCTCTGCGTGTTCCTCACGGAGAGAAAGGCTGGGTCGTCGACGTCAAGGTCTTCACGCGGGAGCAGGGGGATGATCTGCCGCCGGGTGTGAACCAGGTGGTGCGTGTTTACATCGCTCAGAAGCGGAAGATCTCGGTGGGTGACAAGGTGGCCGGACGCCACGGCAACAAGGGCATCGTCTCGAAGATTCTGCCCGCCGAGGACATGCCCTTCCTGCCCGATGGGACGCCCGTTGACATCGTGCTCAACCCGCTGGGCGTGCCTTCACGCATGAACGTGGGGCAATCCTACGAGACGTTGATGGGGTGGGCTGCCAAGAACCTCGGTATTTTCTTCGAGATTCCGCCGTTCGACGAAATGTTCGGTGAGGAAAGTAGCTACGACCTGCTGCGACACCAGCTGGACTCTGCTCGCGAGCAGTCTGGTCGGGAGTGGATCAGCAACACCGGTAAGATTTCGCTCTATGACGGGCGTACCGGTGAGGCGTTTGACCGGCCCGTGACGGTCGGGACCATCTACATGATGAAACTCGTCCACCTGGTTGACGACAAGATTCACGCGCGCTCCACGGGACCCTACTCGCTGGTCACCCAGCAGCCGCTGGGAGGCAAGGCGCAGTTCGGTGGACAACGGTTCGGAGAAATGGAAGTGTGGGCCCTGGAAGCCTATGGGGCCGCCTATACCCTCCAGGAGATCCTGACCATCAAGTCGGACGACGTTCCTGGCCGTGCCAAGGCCTACGAGGCGATCGTCAAGGGCAAGAACCTCTCGAAGCCCGGCATCCCGGAGTCCTTCAAGGTGCTCATTCGCGAGCTGCAGTCCCTGTGTCTAGACGTTCACGTGGCGACGCAGGATGGACGCGAAATCGAGCTGTTTGAAGAAGATGAAGACACCCGGAATCGTCTGCGTACGCAGCTGTCCCGTGTGATGTCGATGCCGATGGGCGTCGAGGAGAAGGAGACCTTTCGGTAAATCCTATGACTCAGCATTTTGATTACATCAAAGTCGGCATCGCTTCTCCGGACCGCATTCGTAGCTGGTCCCGCGGGGCCGTGACCAAGCCCGAGACGATCAACTATCGCACGCTCAAGCCCGAGCGTGACGGCCTTTTCTGCGAGCGGATCTTTGGCCCCGCCAAGGATTGGGAGTGCCATTGCGGCAAGTACAAGCGCGTTCGCCACAAGGGCATAATCTGCGAACGCTGCGGCGTTGAGGTGACCGATTCCAAGGTCCGTCGCTACCGCATGGGCCACATCGACCTGGCCGCGCCGGTCGCCCACATCTGGTATCTGAAGGGCATTCCTTCGTACCTGTCGCAGATTCTCGACATCCCGCTGCGCCAGCTGGAAGATGTGGTGTATTTCAACTCTTACATCGTCATCGATCCAGGCACCACCAACCTTCAGCGGATGGACATCATCTCGGAAGATGATTACGAGACGCTGATGGCGGACGAGAACTGCACCCTCGAGGCCGGCATGGGCGCCGAGGCGATGAAGATTCTCCTGGCTGAGCTCAACCTGCCTGAGTTGGGGGAGAAGCTGCGGCTGGAGATCGTGAGCTCTTCGGGACAAAAGCGGGCCAAGGCCATCAAGCGCTTGCGCGTGGTCGACGCCTTCATTCAGTCGAGCACGGATCCGAGCTGGATGGTGCTGGACGTGATTCCTGTGATCCCGCCGGACCTTCGCCCGATGGTGCAGCTCGACGGCGGGCGCTTCGCCACCTCCGACTTGAATGACCTCTACCGGCGCGTGATCAACCGGAACAACCGGTTGTATCGCCTGCGTGAAATGCACGCGCCTGACATCATCATCCGCAATGAAATGCGGATGCTGCAGGAGGCGGTGGATGCGCTCATCGACAATGGCCGCCGTGGTCGCGCCGTGGTGGGTCCGAACAACCGGGCGCTGAAGTCGCTCTCGGACATCATCGAGGGCAAGCAGGGGCGGTTCCGTCAGAATCTGCTCGGCAAGCGCGTCGACTACTCGGGTCGTTCCGTCATCGTCGTCGGCCCCTACCTCAAGCTGCATCAGTGTGGGCTGCCGAAGGAGATGGCGCTCGAACTCTTCAAGCCGTTCGTGATGAACAAGCTCGTCGAGCGCGGAATCGTCCAGAACATCAAGTCCGCGAAGAAGAAGATCGAACGCGGCGAGACCATCGTCTGGGACATCCTCGAGGACGTCATCAAGGGCCATCCGGTGCTGTTGAATCGTGCCCCGACGCTCCACCGACTCGGCATTCAGGCCTTTGAGCCTGTGCTGGTCGAGGGACGGGCGATTCAGCTGCATCCGCTGGTTTGTACGGCCTTCAACGCCGACTTCGACGGTGACCAGATGGCCGTTCACGTTCCTCTGTCGGTGGAAGCGCAGACGGAAGCCCGCCTGCTGATGATGTCCACCAACAACGTGCTGGCTCCCGCTACCGGACGTCCGATCATCACGCCGACTCAGGACATGGTGCTCGGTTGCTACTACCTCACGACGGTTGATGCTTCCAAGAAGAAGGGCGAGGGCCTGGTCTTCGGCACGCTGACCGATGCCGTCGGCGCCTACCAGACTGGTCACCTCGACTTGCACGCGTCGATCAAGGTTCGGATCAAGCACGATCGTCTCCAGACCAGCACCGAGGAGGTGGCCGACCTGGAACACGGTGGCAAGGGCCAGGTGATCGAGACCACCGTCGGCCGGATCATCTTCAACGAGTCTCTGCCGGCCGGTTTCCCGTTCATCAACACCATCGTCAACAAGAAGGTTCTTGAAAACGTGGTGATGCGTGCCTTCGAGGAGTACTCACCGGCTGATGCGGCCTTGCTGGCCGACCAGCTCAAGAACCTCGGGTTCAAGTACGCGACCCGCGCAGGCGTCACCGTGGCCATCCACGACCTGACCACCCCTGACGAGAAGCGGACGATCCTGGCGCAGGCAGAACAAGAAATCGAGCGTTCGCGTCGGGCATATCTGCGCGGCTCCATCACGGAGGTCGAGCGCCACAACAAGGCCATCGACACCTGGGCGGAAGCCACAGAAGATGTCACCAAGCTGATCGTCGACAAGTTCGACCGCCTCAACTCGGTTTACATGATGGCCTTCTCCGGGGCCCGCGGTAACCTGTCTCAGGTGCGCCAGCTCGTCGGCATGCGTGGCTTGATGGCCGATCCGTCTGGTCGAATCATCGACCTTCCGATCAAGGCCAATTTCCGCGAAGGCCTGAACGTCACGGAGTACATCATCTCCTCGTACGGCGCTCGTAAAGGCTTGGTCGATACCGCGCTCCGCACGGCTGACAGCGGATACCTGACCCGCCGGCTTGCGGACGTGGCACAGGATGTGATCATTCGCGAGGAGGATTGTGGCACCAACCGTGGCGTCGCCTTGACTTCCATCAAGGATGGCGATTCGGTGGTGGTATCGCTTGGTGAGCGTCTCAAGGGTCGTGTGCTCGCAGACGATGTGCTCGACCCGGCGACCGGGGACATCCTGGTGCCTGCGAACACGGTGCTGACGCAGTTGCTTTCCTCGATGATCGTCGGCGCTGACGTCCCGGCGGTGAAGATTCGCTCCCCGCTCACCTGCCAGAGCCGCAATGGTGTCTGTCGGGAATGCTATGGCTGGTCTTTGACCAACAATCAGAAGGTCGATATCGGTGAAGCGGTGGGTATCATCGCGGCTCAGTCGATCGGTGAGCCGGGTACTCAGCTGACCATGCGGACCTTCCATACCGGCGGCGTGTTCACCAAGAACTCGAGCACGGCCGTCGTCAAGGCGGACCACAACGGCCAGATGGTCGTGGGCGACCTGTCCGCGCGCGAACATCGGACCCGCCACGGAGACGTGGTCATGGTGACCGAGCGGGAACATGTCCTCAGCCTGAAGACGGCCAAAAAGGCCTATTCGGTGGTCGTGCCGGCCGGTTATCGGGTGCTGGTGGCCGAGGGGCAAGAGGTCCACAAGGGTGATCTCATTGCCGAGTCGGTCGTGGAGTCCGGCCGGACCAGCCGCAAGTCGCTTGAGAAGGCCTACAAGGACATCTCGGCGGACATCGCCGGCACGGTGGAGTTCGTCGGCTTCCGGCCTTCGGAGCGTCGCGACCGTCAGGGCAACGTGACCAAGACCGCCGACCGGGCGGGCGAGGTTTGGGTTCTGGCTGGCGACACCTATACGTTGCCGGCTGGATACCACGCGGCCATCAAGCCTGGCCAGCGTGTCAAGCAGGGCGAGGTGCTGACGGAGTACCGGATGGTCACCGAGCACGGCGGCAAACTGCGGCTCGGCGCCGACATCCGCACCGAGGTATTGGACGGGCGCACCGTCATCACCGCTGGTCGCGACATTGCGATTGTCACGGCCAACATGGTGTTGCCTGGCACCGAAGTGACCGCCGGCAAGAAGGATCTGTTCCTGAAGGCAACGGACGGCACCCAGTACACCCTGCGCGTCGTCGACGGTCAGCGGGTCGAAGGGGATGCCGTGGTGCTGGCCGACCATGTGGACGAAAAGTTCACCGTGTCTGGTACCGGTGAAGTTCGCTTCGTGGAGGGTAGCCTTTCCGAGCGCTCCGACCGTCGTCTGGTCACCAAGAAGGGCGAGATTCTTTTCGTCCCTGAAGAGATGATCACGATCAACAAGCCGGATAGTGCGTTGGGCTTCGGCTTGAAGTCGGGCATGTTCGTCGAGCCGGGCACGAGCCTGATTGACGGCCATGACTACTACACGAAGACGGCTGGCATCCTGGAGTTGTTCATCGACAACGACATGGTGAAGGAAGCTTACGTGTATCCCGGCACCCGGGTGGACGTTCCGGATGGACTCGAACTTCACGTGAAGGAAGATGATCTGGTGGCCAAGGGCGCCGTCATCGCGCAGGGCTTCACGGCCCCCCACGAGGGTCTCGTGAAGGTTATCGAGGGCCCCGAGGGCGAGCGCATCGTGATCGTTCGGCTGATCGAGCGGTTCCATGTGCTGCCAGCGGATTCGACCCTGAACTTCAAGAGCACCACGGATGAGCTTGGGCTCAAGTCGCTCACGCGTCTGGCCGTCAAGAACGGTGAACGCGTCAAGGCTGGCACACCGCTGATCCGGACCGAACTGGTGCTGACCAAGGGGCCTGGCCTTGGCAATCTGGCCGGGCGAATCGAGATCACGCCCAAGGGAGAACCCAAGGAAGGCGAGGAGCAGACGTTCGACTTCGCCATCGTGATCCTCGAGAACATGGCCCTGCGGCGTGACCTTCCCTCAGTGGGCCGCTTCGGCGAACACAAGGAAGAATTCATCGTCACCACCCTTGAGGCCAAGGATGGCGCCACCATCAAGCCCAAGACCACGGTGGTGAAGACCGAAATTCTGAGCCACACCGACGGCATCGTTCAGTTCCCCTCCTCGTACGACGCGGGGGATGGGCGCGAGGTCCGGCGCTTGGTGCTTATCACGCCGGAACATGAGGTGCTGGTTCCGTTCAAGGGCAAGCTTGCTCTGGAAGACGGTGCCATGGTGCGGGAAGGTGATCCCTTGGCCGACGGCTTGGCAGCACCGGATGGTGGCAAGATTCGTCTGCACGACAAGGGGCACGTGGCCATCCGTCACGGGCGTCCCTATCTGATCAGCAGCGGTACTCAGTTGATGGTCGATCAGGGCGATATGGTTCAGCGGGGTGAGAACCTCGCGACGCTCGTCTACGATCGCGTCAAGACCGGCGACATCATTCAGGGTCTGCCTCGTGTCGAGGAACTCCTGGAGGGTCGCAAACCCAAGGAGTCCGCGGTGATTGCGGAGCACGACGGAACGGTCAAGCTGCTGATCGACTTCGATGAGAACGTCCGCGTCTTTATCGAGACCGAGGTGGGAACCGAGGAGTATGCCGTGCCGCCGGGGGGGCGCTTGATCGTGTCCGACGGTGAGGCGATCGCCAAGGGGGATCCGCTCACGGACGGTCCGATCAATCCCCACGACGTACTGCGTGTGCAGGGGGTCGAGCGTCTGCAGCGATTCCTGGTGGACGAAGTCCAGATGGTCTATCGCTCGCAGGGGGTGGAGATCGCCGACAAGCACATCGAAGTGATCGTGCGGCAGATGACCCGCAAGATGAAGGTCGACGATCCGGGTGACACCACCTTGCTCCCTGGCGAAATGGTCGATGTTCTCGAGCTTGACCGGGAACAGCGCATGATCACGGACAAGGAAGGGCGCCCCGCGGTGACCACGCCGATTCTGCTGGGGATCACGAAGGCCTCGCTCAACACCGAGTCCTTCATCTCGGCGGCTTCCTTCCAGGAAACGACCCGTGTTCTCACTGAGGCGGCGATCGAAGGCAAGAAGGATTGGCTCCACGGCCTCAAGGAGAACGTCGTGATCGGTCGCTTGATTCCGGCCGGTACCGGCTTGTTCAACCAACAGGACGATGAGCCCGTCGCTCCCGACTACCTGCTGCCCAGTTCTGCTTCAGAGCTGATCGGCGCGCCGGTTGGGGTGGGCGCTCGTCTCGCGGAGGAATCCGCCGCTGGGATGTCTTCCGAGGACCTTTCTCCCGGGGAAGCCATCATGCCCGAAGATGGGGATGAGGACGAACTGGGCGATGAGTCCGCCCCGGACGAGGAGATCTAACGGCAGCTGTCTTCAAGGACGGTCGCGCGAACTCGCGGCCGTCCTGAAAAGCCACTACAATGACGGCCGACGCATCGCGCGTCGGCCGTCATTGTGTTAGGGATGAAGAGGCAGCGTTCCCCATCCGAGGGTTCAGTGGATGCCGCTCTCCATTTCCAGCATATGTGTTGAACGTCGGCTTTGCGGGGATTGGGGTCACAGTCTGAGAGGTGCTGCGTGGCAGTCTGGTGGATGCGTGCTGGGCTGGCTTTGGCTTTGGGGGCCCTGGCCTGTCAGGTGGCGCTTGCCGCCAGTTCGTCCTCGCCCGTGCTGGTTGGGCCCTATCTCCAGGCGGGTACGGACACGAGCGTGACGGTTATGTGGCGATTGGGGTATCCTGCCGCCTGTCGTCTCGATGTGTATAGCGACGCCGGTAAGCCCGTCCTGACACGGGACTCCAGCCCCGGTCTCCAGCATGCCGTTCGCCTCGCTGGGCTCCGTCCCGCAACGGCCTATGCCTACGTGGTCCGGCAAGCAGAGCGCGAATTAGGCAGGGGGACCTTCCGTACCCTTCCCGATGCCCCAGGGTCGCGCCTTCGCTTTGCGGTGCTGGGGGATTCCGGTAGTGGGGCGCCGCAGCAGTTCGCGGTGGCCGATGCATTGGAGGCCTGGAAGCCCGATTTCGTGTTGCACACCGGTGATGTGATCTATGAGGGAGGCGAGGCGGAGAACTACGCGGGTCGCTTCTGGCTTCCTTATCACCGTCTTCTCTCTCGCTGTGTGGTGTATCCCAGTATCGGCAACCATGACCAGCGCACCGATTCGGCTGGCCCTTACTTGGCGTTTTTTGAGGTGCCCCGCGCTCACCCGGCCGAAACCGAGCGATGGTATCAGTTTCGAGCTGGATTGGCGGAGTTTTTTGCGCTCGATACCAATTCGCCATTTGCGCCTGGCAGCACCCAGTATCGCTGGTTGCAAGCGGCCCTGCGGAACAGTGCGGCTCGCTGGAAGTTTGCCTTTTTTCACCATCCGCCTTACAGCGGCGGGGCGCACGGTTCCAGTCTGTACGTACGGCAGGCTTTGGGCCCCTTGTTCGAGCGCCATGACGTGGAAATCGTTTTTTCTGGCCACGATCATCACTACGAACGGTCGCGCAGCTTGGAGGATTTCGTGCCTGATGGGCGTCCCACCACCTATTTTGTGACAGGTGGCGGTGGGGCCTGGTTACGGCGCGCAGCCGCTCAGCCGCACAGTGCATATGTGCGTCCGGTATATCACTTTCTTGGGGTGAACCTCACCGACGACGAGGTGGAGGTGGCCGCCATCGATACGCAGGGACGAACCTTCGATTCGTTCCGGGTGCGGCGGTAGAATTAATAAAAAATTAAACTCTAGATCACGCGTCTCTTTGGATCCGTGTACGCCCGGATCCGTGGAGCCTGACTTGAGGATCGTCGCTGAATCCGCGCTGGGTGCGGGTCTGCCCGCCGTGGCTTGGATTGATCGGCTGGACCGGCCGGAAGTCCGCAATTTGACACCCGTTCAGGCATTCAGGTATATTAAGAGGTCCTTATGGGTGGTTTGTGGCTCATGCCTCGCTGCCCGAAGTGCTAAGTTCCCGCGCGAACACTGGTCGTGGCGGGTTCGTCTGGGCCTCTCGGCCCTCGCCCTGCCCCGGTGTGCGGGTTCATTCGGCCCTGACGGGTCGTTCAATCGCCGCATTCGGACCATTTTTCCTGAGGAGGAAGACCGTTGCCCACCATTAGTCAGTTGGTCCGTAAGGAGCGGATCAAGGTGATCGTCAAGACCAAGTCTCCGGCCTTGAAGGCGTGCCCCCAGCGTCGAGGTGTTTGCACCCGCGTGTACACGACCACGCCCAAGAAGCCGAATTCGGCCCTTCGGAAGGTCGCCCGTGTCAAATTGACGAACCACATCGAGGTGACGAGTTACATCCCGGGCGTGGGCCACAACCTTCAAGAGCACTCCGTGGTGTTGATTCGCGGCGGCCGTGTGAAGGACCTGCCCGGTGTTCGGTATCACATCGTTCGTGGCACGCTGGATGCGGCGGGTGTCAAGGGGCGGATGCAGAGCCGTTCAAAGTATGGCGCCAAGCGTCCCAAGCCGGGTCAGGCCGCTGCAGCCGCCGGTAAGAAGAAGTAGTCCGCCGAGACTGTTTGAGGAGAAGTACGTTCATGTCCCGTCGTGGTCGCATCGCGAAGCGTCCCCCTACCCCCGATCCTGTGTTCTCCAACGTGCTGGTGACCCGATTCATCAACACGATGATGATCCAGGGCAAGAAGAGCCTGGCCGAGCGCATCTTCTACACTGCGCTGGATAACGCCGCTGCCCGGGCGGGCAAGGAGCCGCTGGAAACGTTCCAGAAGGCGGTTCACAACGTTCGCCCTCTGATTGAAGTCAAGCCGCGTCGCGTTGGTGGCGCTACCTATCAGGTGCCCGTCGAAGTCAAGGCTGACCGTGGCACGGCGCTTGCCATTCGCTGGTTGATTGCCAATGCCCGCAAGCGCACGGGTAAATCCATGATCGAGAAGCTGGCGGGCGAATTCAATGATGCCGCCACCGGTGTGGGCGCTTCCGTCAAGAAGAAGGAAGATACCCACAAGATGGCTGAGGCGAACAAGGCCTTCGCGCACTACCGCTGGTAGTTCTGGTTTCCCTTTACCCCAGTCCTCTGTCCCCGGGGATGGGTCGTTTGCAAGGATAAGCGATGCCCAGGCAATTTCCGCTCGAGCGGACGCGTAACATTGGTATTGCGGCTCACATCGACGCCGGCAAGACCACGACCACGGAACGAATCCTCTATTACACCGGCAAGGTGCACAAGATCGGTGAAGTGCATGAGGGTGCGGCGACCATGGATTACATGGTCCATGAACAGGAGCGTGGCATCACGATCACGTCGGCTGCGACGACCTGCCAGTGGCGCGATCACCGGATCAACATCATTGACACCCCTGGACACGTGGACTTCACCATCGAAGTTGAGCGCTCGCTGCGGGTGCTCGACGGGGTGGTCACCGTTTTCTGCTCGGTCGGTGGTGTGCAGCCCCAGACGGAGACGGTGTGGCGCCAGGCCAACCGGTACAAGGTCCCCCGCATGGTGTTCGTCAACAAGATGGACCGGATCGGGGCGGATTTCTATCGCGTGCTCGACCAGATGCGTCAGCGCCTGAAGGCCAATCCCGTTCCCGTTCAGATTCCCATCGGGGCTGAAGAGAACTTCCGCGGTGTGGTGGACCTGATCTCGATGCGCGCCATCCGTTACTACGATGACGTGGGCAAGGACATTCGGGAGGAAGACATTCCGGCCGACCTGCTCGAGAAGGCCAAGGAGTATCGTCACCAGATGCTCGAGGCGGCGGCCGAGCAGGATGACGAACTGCTCAACAAGTACCTTGAGGGACAGGAGCTGACTGCGGATGAGATCATTCGCGGCCTCCGCAAGGGTTGCCTGGCGATCAACCTGGTGCCCGTGACCTGCGGCTCCGCCTTCAAGAACAAGGGCGTTCAGCCCATGCTGGATGCGGTCATCAACTTCCTGCCCGCTCCGACCGACATTGAAGACGTCAAGGGCCTCAAGCCCGGCACGGACGAGGCTGATAGCCGTCGCACAGCTGACTCCGAACCCTTTTCGGCGCTGGCGTTCAAGATCATCACGGACCCTTTCGTCGGGAAGTTGACCTTCTTCCGCGTGTATTCGGGTTCGCTGTCCTCGGGTAGCTACGTGTTGAATTCCGTCAAGAATCAGCGCGAGCGCATCAGCCGCATTCTTCAGATGCACGCCAACACCCGTCAGGAGATTGATGAGATTTTCTGTGGTGATATTGCTGCGGGCGTTGGTTTGAAGGTGACGACGACGGGTGACACCTTGTGTGATGAGAAGTCGCCGATCATTCTCGAAGCGATGGATTTCCCGGAGCCTGTCATTCACGTGGCCATCGAGCCCAAGACCAAGGCGGACCAGGACAAGCTTGGTGTTGCGCTCGGCAAGCTGGCTGAAGAGGATCCGACCTTCCGGGTCCACAACGACCCCGAGACGGCGCAGACGATTATCTCGGGCATGGGCGAGCTGCACCTTGAAATCATCGTTGATCGCCTGCTTCGGGAGTTCAAGGTTGAAGCCAACGTCGGCAAACCTCAGGTGGCCTATCGCGAAACCATTCGCAAGGCCGTCAAGCAGGAAGGGCGATTCGTCCGCCAGAGTGGTGGACGGGGTCAGTACGGCCATGTCTGGCTTGAAATTGAGCCCAACGAAGCTGGCAAGGGCTTTGAGTTCGTCAACAAGATCGTGGGCGGTGTCGTTCCGCGTGAGTACATCCCGGCAGTCGAAAAGGGTGTCGAAGAGGCTCTTGGCGGCGGCGTGATGGCTGGCTTCCAGTTGATCGACGTCAAGGTCACCATTTTCGACGGTTCCTACCACGATGTGGACTCGAACGAAATGGCCTTCAAGATCGCCGGTTCGATGGCGCTGAAGGAAGGTGCCGCCAAGGCCAACCCCGTCCTGCTCGAGCCCATCATGAAGGTTGAGGTCGTGGTGCCTGAAGAGTACACCGGCGACGTCATCGGTGACCTTCAAGGCCGTCGGCGTGGCGTGGTGGAAGGGATGGAAGTGGCGATGGGACTTCAAACGATTCGTTTGATGGTTCCTCTGGCCGAGATGTTTGGCTATTCCACCGACCTTCGCTCCGCGACCCAGGGTCGTGGCACGTATTCGATGGAGCCGAGTCACTACGACGAGGTGCCCAAGAACATCGCGGAAGGCATTATCGCGAAGGTCAAGGGCGTCAAGGCCTGACCTCCTTGCGCGGCGAAAGCTTGATCGGGCGTTCGTTCCGAAGCAAGTTTTCGCCGCCCTCCTTCTATATAACTTAGGTTAAGATGCAAGAAAGGAACGTTTAACGATATGGCACGGCAAAAGTTCGAGCGTAACAAGACGCACGTGAACATCGGCACCATCGGGCACGTCGACCATGGCAAGACCACGTTGACGGCTGCGATCACGATGACGTTGGCCGCGTTGGGCCAGGCGGAAGCAAAGCGTTACGACGAGATCGACGCGGCGCCGGAAGAGAAGGCTCGCGGTATCACGATCAACACGGCTCACGTGGAGTACGAGACGG